>NZ_JBRREI010000009.1:0-110846 GCF_056760195.1 Stenotrophomonas sp. STEN020 | reverse complement strand
CGCCCTGGGGGGGGTTCCCCATTCGTTTTCCCGCTCCTGGTCGGTGTTGGTCTTGTGGGTTTTTTTTCTCCGATTCGCCCCCGGCCTCTTTTGCGCCGCCCACTACGCACTACGCGGGGCTTAGTCCTTGGTGACGCGATTGATCTCGGCCAGACTGGTAATGCCCTGCGCCGCCTTCACCAACGCCGACTGACGCAGGTCATTGATCCCGATCTTCTGCGCAGCGGCAGCAATATCCATCGCGTTGCCGCCCTGCAGAACGATAGCCGCGATGTCATCGGTCATCGGCATCACCTGGTAGATGCCGGTACGGCCCTTGTAGCCTTCGGTGCACTCATCGCAGCCCACCGG
Organism: Stenotrophomonas sp. STEN020; assembly: GCF_056760195.1. NCBI lineage: Bacteria > Pseudomonadati > Pseudomonadota > Gammaproteobacteria > Lysobacterales > Lysobacteraceae > Stenotrophomonas > Stenotrophomonas sp. STEN020. The sequence continues at coordinate 110,495 of NZ_JBRREI010000009.1, read as the reverse complement.
CTCATACAGATTGATGCCCTTGGCAAACTGCTCAGGGGTAAAACCCTCGGCCAGCAGCGCATTCTCCGGCAACTGCTGCGGACGCTTGCAGTTGCTGCACAGACGCCGCGCCAGACGCTGGGCAATAACCAGCGTCACCGACGAGGTGATGTTGTACGGCGCGATACCCATGTTCATCAGACGCGCGATGGTCTGCGGCGCGTCGTTGGTGTGCAGCGTGGACAGCACCATGTGACCGGTCTGCGCGGCCTTGATCGCGATTTCCGCGGTCTCAAGATCACGGATTTCGCCGACCATGATGATGTCCGGATCCTGTCGCAGGAACGAACGCAGCGCCACCGCGAACGTCATGCCGCGCTTGTTGTTCTGCTGCACCTGGTTGACGCCAGGCAGACGGATTTCAACCGGATCCTCGGCGGTGGAAATATTGCGTGTATCGTCATTGAGGATGCCAAGCGCGGTATACAACGACACCGTCTTACCCGAACCGGTAGGACCGGTGACCAGCACCATGCCGTAAGGCTTGTGGATGGCGTCAAGAAACAGCTTCTGCTGTTCCGGCTCGTAACCCAGCTTGTCGATACCCAGCTTGGCCGCGCTACCGTCGAGGATACGTAGCACGATCTTTTCACCGAACAAGGTCGGCAAGGTGCTGACACGGAAGTCGATCTGCTTGGTCTTGGACAGGTTGAGTTTGATGCGACCATCCTGCGGCACACGTTTCTCGGCGATGTCCAACTGCGACATGACCTTGATGCGCGCGGCAATGCGCTGGTTCAACTTGACCGGCGCCTTGGCCACGGTCTTGAGCAGGCCATCGATACGGAAACGAACCCGGTAATCGTCTTCGTAGGGCTCGAAATGGATATCCGAGGCGCCCTTGCGGATCGCGTCCACCAGGGCCTTGTTGACGAACTTGACGACCGGTGTGTCATCACCCTTGGCATCAACGCCGGTGTCGCCACCGCTACCCATGTCCTCATCGCCGGCAGCGACATCCAGGTCGCCCATGCCTTCGTCGTCACCACCAAGACCGTCACCCAGCGACTCGTTGCTGGCCAACCAAAGCGCCAAGGTGCGTCGAATCTGCTCCTCATCGACCAGGATAGGTTCGACCACCAGGTTGGTCTGGAACTTGATCTCATCCAGCTGCTGGGTCGGATTGCTGGTACCCACGAACAACTTGCCGCCGCGCTTGAACAACGGCAACACATGATGCTTGCGCAGCAATTCCTCGCTGACCAGCTTCATCGCATGCTGGTTGGGGTCGAACACCGACACATCCAGCAACGGCATGCCGAACTCCATCGCATTGGCAGCGGCCATATGCGAGGCGCTCACCAGCTTCTTGTCGGCCAGCCACTGCGCCAACGGCACCTTGGCCTCACCCGCCTGGGTCATGGCGGTGCGGGCCACCGATTCTTCCAGCGCCCCGTCCTGGACCAGACGGCGGGCAATGCCGGTGATTCCGACAAGATTGGCGGTGACTGCAGTATTCATGGTTTCCCCTGGCCGGACGGTAACGGGACAATTGTACCCATGACCATGCCGGCTGCGCGCCTTGGCCGGGTGAATCCCCCCCGTAAGAACCCCGATTGCTCCCACAGAACCTGGCGAGACTTACAATCAACTTCACCAGGCCGATACCGGCAGCACCTCCTTCCAGATTCAGCGCCATCGTCCTGAATCACGCAATGTCTCAGCCCAACCGACGTCACCTCGGCCGGAACCTTGGTCATCCATGTGTAGCTTGGATCGCACAGTTCCGCCCCTCCAACGCACAAGTGCGACGATGCCCCTGCCTGCGCGAACCCGGCTACTATGCTCCCGGGGAGAACTATGGGTATTCAATCGTGCATGAACTGAGCATCATCCTGCCCGCCAAAAACGAGGCGGAAGGATTGGCAAAAACTCTGCCCGGGCTTCGGCAAGCCTACCCGGACGCGGAAATCATAGTCGTAGACGACGGCTCCAGCGACACCACCGCCGAGATCGCCAAAGGCTTGGGAGCCACGGTGCTCAGCAGCCCCTATTCAATGGGCAACGGCGCAGCCATCAAGCGCGGCGCACGCGCCGCCACGGGCAAGGTGCTGGTGTTCATGGATGCCGATGGCCAACACAGCGCACAGCACATCGGCCTCCTGCTTGCAAAATTGGAGGAAGGGTTCGACATGGTCGTTGGTGCTCGCGACGGCAGCGGCCAGGCCAACTTCCACCGCGGATTGGCCAACGGGCTCTACAACTGGCTCGCCAGCCATATGACCGGGCATCACATCGCCGACCTCACATCAGGTTTCCGCGCGGTACGGGCGGACAAATTCAAGGAATTCCTGCACCTCCTGCCGAACGGCTTCAGCTACCCGACCACCAGCACCATGGCGTTCTTCCGCAGCGCCTATCCAGTTGCCTACGTGCCAATCCCAGTGGCCAAACGTGTCGGCAACGGCAGCCATATCCGCCCACTCAAGGATGGCATTCGCTTCCTGTTGATAATTTTCAAGATCGCCACGCTTTATTCACCGCTCAAGTTGTTTGCACCGGTAGCCATTACCTTCTTCTTGATCGGCCTCGGCTATTACGGATACACGTTCGCCGTAGAGCATCGCTTTACAAACATGAGCGCGCTGCTGTTCAGTGCTGCCGTGATCATCTTCATGATTGGGCTGATTTCTGAGCAGATAACCAACTTGACCTATCGCCGCGATGGCTGACAACCAGCACAAACCGCGCCTACTGGTTATCACCTCAACGTATCCGCGCTGGCAAGGAGATACCGAACCTTCGTTCGTGCATGACCTTGCTTCCCGACTGACGGACCGTTTCGACGTAGTGGTTTCAACCTCCCGCGCCCCGGGGGCCAAGTCCACCGAAATCATGGATAGCGTCAGGGTCGTGCGCTATCACTACGCTCCCGCCGGCTGGGAGTCGCTGGTGTATGGCGGTGGGCTATCAGCAAACCTGAAGGCGGCACCGTGGAAACTATTGCTGTTACCCAGCTATCTACTTGCATGGACGTGGCAGGCATGGCAGCTCCGACGAGAGCTGGGGGCTGATGTCGTGCACGCTCACTGGTTTTTCCCTGGGGCGCTGATTGCAGCCATTTCTTGCGGAAAAACCCCTTACTGCATCACTGCCCATGGAACCGACGTCTTGGGCCTAAAAGGGTCGCTCTGGAAATGCATACGTCGTTTCGCCGCAGAACCAGCACGGACGATAACCGCGGTAGGTACTCGAGTTCAGGACCAGCTCGAAACAGAGGGCATCAGTAATGTCAGATTGCTACCCATGGGTGTAGATCTACTACATACCTTCCATCCCGACTTCCAGCTTGCCCGTTCCATGCGTGCTCTTTATGTTGGCAGACTCACCAGCTCGAAGCGCCCGAGCGTCGCAGTACTTGCATTCTCCAAAGCACTCCAGAACATTCCGGAACTCATGCTTGACGTTGTGGGCGATGGCCCAGAGTTGGGAGCACTACAGCAACTAGCGGAAAAACTCGGCATACAGTCAAAACTACATTTCCATGGCAGAAAAGATCAGAAGAAAATCGCCGCGATGTTTCGCTCAGCCGCTGTTTTGATCTGCCCGTCCGGGGGTGATGATGCCCCCGAAGGACTGGGACTCGTAGCAGTAGAAGCACTTGGCTGCGACTGCCCAGTGGCCTCAGCCCCAAACCTCGCACTTCAAGCTGCGATCCCGCAGGCAGCCCCTATCCACTACGCTACCGATAGCGGCGCAGGTGCACTATCTAAAGCCATGCTTCGAGCACTACGAGATCCAGGCAGAACAACTGGATCGACATCGCAGTGGCGCAAAGGATTATTTGAGACGTTTTCTTGGGAACACGTTGCCCGCGAATACGGCGATATCCTAGAAGAGCTTGCCAAATCCAAACGCCGATGATTTCGCCAACTGACCTCCATGCGAAAAAGTTACATTGAGTGCTCATACCCGGCATATAAAGTGCAGACCAAATAGCATCAACCGCGACTGCGGCAATGACAGCGGCAAGTCGAAAACGTGGAACAATCTGCGTAGCCATCCGTTACGCCATCACTGCCGCCACATAGAACCTTCATCCCGACAATACCAACCATGACCATCGTGACCACTCCCGCGATATGGCTGCCAACGATTCGCGCCAACACGGGCTCCGACATTTTCACCTTGCGTCTTTGCAAGGAGTTGAATGCGAACGGAGTCCGTGCAGAGATTGCTTGGCTACCCCATCACGCTGAGTATCTACCTTGGGCAACTCCGGCACCGGAGCCGCCGTCATGGGCAAACATGGTCCACGTCAACAGCTGGCTACCTAGAAAATTCTGGCCAACGCATCTCCCGGTCATCGCCACCGTCCACCATCTTGTGCACGACCCTGCGTATCGCCCGTTTCGTTCGGCACGACAAGCTGTGTATCACGAACTTCTGATCAAACCACGCGAGCTACGCTCGATACTTGGTGCTGACGCCGTGACAACAGTTTCCGAATATGTACGGGGCACCGTCACCGAATTCTCCGAACGTCAGGACATTTCGGTCATTCACAACTGGATCGACACTACTGTCTTCACCCCTGCCCGACCCGCGCACCACTGCGCAGGCGACGTATTTCGATTATTCATGGCAGGCACCGCGTCGCGTCGCAAGGGTATCGATCTGTTACCGAAGCTTGCAAGCTGCCTAGGCTCTGGTTTTGAAATCAGATATGCAGGCGGAAGGAAACAGCCCACCCTCCCCGCCGCAAACGTGATCGAGCTCGGCCGCCTCAGCGATGAGCTGCTTATCAATGAATACCAGCAATGCGATGCCGTTGTTTCGCTCTCGCGCTATGAGGGCTTCGGCTATACCGCCTTGGAGGCGGCGGCTTGTGGCAAGCCGTTCCTAGGCTTCCGCACCAGTGGCTTGATCGAAGTTGCGACGGGACCGTTCGACACCCTGGTCCCGATCGACGACGTACAAGCGCTGGCCTGCGCGGCCAGGCATCTGCGAGAACGCGGGGAGGCGTCCATGGAAGCGCAAACTGCACAGCAGGCCGATATATGCGAGCGCTTCAGCGTCGCCAATATTCTCGAATATATAGATATCTATCGCCAGCTATTGGCAAAATCGAGCCACACCAAAAATGTCTGATACCGGACCGAAACCGGCGGCGATCGTCCTCAACTTCCGCACCCCGGAGCAAACAGTAAGTTGCCTGGACTCACTGGTTGACCAGGGCATCCAGCATATTGTCCTGGTCGACAACTCAGAAGATCAGGGCGTATCACTGAACGCCATGCGGACTGATTTGGAGCGTCTGCGATCAGACCTGATCCAACTCGATACATTGAGCGACGGCAGGAACTTGGGGTTCTCCGCTGGCGTCAATCGTGCCCTTGCGCATATTGCACGTACTAATCCAGCGGACGTTCTTCTTATCAACTCCGACGCTCGCTTAATGCCAGGCTGCATGGATGCCCTTCTCACCAGCCTGCACGACGGCGCCGACCTGACCGCTCCAATGCTGGTCGATTCGGCTGACATCATTCACCAGCCAGTTTCATATTATCAAAAGCATACCGGGTTACTCAGCAGCCGCCCGCTTCCTGGGAGCGTAGCATTCCTGACCGGCGCATGCATATTAATATCGCAAACGCTGGCCTCCGCCAATTTGCTGGATGAGGAGTTTTTCTTCTATGGAGAAGACGTCATGCTGGGCGCGACGCTGAAAAGCAGAGGCATGACGCATGCCGTTACCGAGAACGGCCAGACAATGCATTCAGGTGGCGGCAGCGCACGCAACGGCTCGCCTTTCTACGAGTACCATATCAATCGCGGCCACTGCCTACTTGCCATCAAATTAGCCTGCACTCCCATGCAACGCGCGATCAATCTGGCAGGACGACTGGTCTATCTTCCCGCACGCGCCGTCCTGCGCTCACTACGCAACGGTAATATGATCCCAGTCATAAGCTTGTGGCAGGCCGTGCGCGATGTTGCATCTGGACGACTGCAAACGATGACGCCGCCCGCGTCAGCTTCACGTCAACGATGACCGGATGAATCGCAATCAGCGGTATATAGCGAGCAAGAACCCTCTATCCAGCACACTCACAGGCAAAGCAGCCTTCAAGCAACTACGACCTACATCTACCCAAGCCTCGACCCAATCCTGGTCATCCCGCTATCACCCGCTCAATGATTTCCAGATGCTGCCTGGCTGCAACACTCGCATCGAACTGCGCATACCACTCACTTGAAGGCTTGGACTCCGCCACGCCCCCCCATGCCAGGCGGACCATCGCAACGGCCAATGCCGCTTCGTTCGAAACAGGAACAAGCGTCCCAAAGCGCCCGCCTTGCAGCAATTCAGAGGGGCCATAGTCACAATCCGTGGAGATGACTTCCGTCCCGGCGGCCAGCGCCTCGACCAAGACCAAGCCAAAGCCCTCCCAGCAGGAACTCAACACGAAACCCGTTGCGTGCCGCATCTGCAGCGAAGGTGATTCAGTAACGCCAGCGAGTTCCACGCTCTCACCCAGCCGAAGATCAGCACACTGCTCGGAGAGCGAGCGCCGGAGCGATCCCTCACCAAAAATCACAAGTCGACAGTCCACCTCGTCCAGTACTCGCCGAAATGCACCCAACAACGTCCGGAAGTCCTTCTGCAATTCCAAGCGTCCCATCGCAATGAAAGTAGGACAGGTTTTCCGTGCCAACCAAGGATGCAACATTGCTTCATTTGCGGGTGCAGCAAGTGGGAACACCGGGTTCAATACAACTTCGATCCGCTCCGGAGTAATCCGTAAGAATTCAGCAGTGGGCACACGCAATGAATGCGACACACAAACGATAGTGGAACTCCTAGCCATCCATCGAGACAGCAGCGGACCCAGCAAACGATTATGAAATCGCTCACGCGCCCATTCGACTGCGATATGACTCTCATTCCGAACCAACAGTGGTTGGCGGAACCCGCATATCTTCTTCGAGAGCGCAGCTGCAACTCCAACATGCATGCCAAACGAGACAATTACATCCGGGTCCAGCTGGTGGATGACGCTTCCAAACCGTCGTATTCCGTTGATCGGCCTGCCACATTCAAGGGAGACAACCTTTACCCTGGAGGGAAGAAGGGCAAGAAACTCACCTTCGCCCCGTGCTAGCACAACGATCACGTCGCAGCCGAGGTCCAGCAATGCGGAAGAAAGCAACAACGCGACGCGCTCAGCACCGCCACAAGTCATGGAGCTCAGGAAGAACAGGATTCTGCGCGGGACCACATCCTTCCCTGACTCAAACGTACTCATTGCCGGCCACCAGCCATGCCTACAAGGCGATACGGGCAGTATTTCCGATCCGACAACACATCACAACGCCAGTACGTCGGTGAACGTGGTCCGATGAATACGAGCAAGATCCGCCAGAGACGTCTCGGCGCCGCCATTACCCAGATCAAAGATGCGACGCTCCCGCAGGACATTGCAGAAGAAATCAAATCCTCCCGCATCCTCAAGATAGCTCGGATTGAACTCGGAAACTATCGGCGCGCCGCTGGTCAGCAGGGACCTAGCGCCGAGAAGCGCATGCCCCTCATAACCTTCTATATCCATCCAGAGCAACGCGCCGGCCGTAGGCGGCCCAAGCGCATCCAAACTACGCGAAGAAACTGGAATACCTTCGTTACCAATACTGTGATTTCCGCCATTGGTTGCGGACTCCTTCAGCAGCAGAACAGCAGAATCCTCCGCCCCCACCGCCGCCTCCACGACGCGGACGGAATCCTGCACCCCATTCAATGCAAGATTCGCACGCAGCAACCTCAGGTTCCCAGGGTGAGGCTCTATCGCAGTGGCCGATCGTACCAGTCCGCGCTTGAGGGCGGGAATGACTATGGAACCAATGTTCGCGCCAACATCGATCAAATGATCAGGTCTATCTGCCCCCTCGCGATCGATGATCGCAATGGCCAGCTGCAGCTTTGCAAAGTCAAACTCGCCACTCAGGAACAACTCACGACCGATCACCTTATCGGCCGTCGACACTACAAACAGCTCCTGACTCCCGGCGACCAGATAGGGAATAGGCATGGCATCGTACGCTGCGCGACGGAGAACCCTCGGCCCGGACCGCAACGGCTGCAGCAAAAACCTGCTCGCAGCAAGCAACGGCCTGCGCAGGAGTCTGGAGCTTGTGAGAATGGACAAAAGCGACATGCAGGATTCCTTAAACCGCTCTCCGACTGAAGTGTAGGATTCCACCAACAAGGATCACCATCATTACTACCTCAGTGACATACGCGGATATCACTGCACCTTCGATCCCCCTGCTCGGCACCAGCAACCAAACCCCAAGTACGCTTGCAGCAGCGCCGATGGCGGAGGCCCAGCCTATCAACTTCATACGAGCACGCTGAATTACGTGAAAATTCAACAACGCGCGAATTGACTGCAACAACGGCAGCAGCGCCAGCCAGCGCGCGGTAGTCACCGCATCTATAAATCCGCCCCCCAACACCCGAGGGAGCAACGGCGCCAGCAACCAGATTCCTGCCCCACAGAACGCCGCCAGCAACAGCAGCAGCAGACCGGAAACATGCAATTGATGTGGGGTCGAGCTCTTGGAATATAGCCGCGGCCACAACGACTCCTGCAGCGCAGACAACGGCATGCTCGCCAAATCGGCGGCACGCTGTGCCGCATTGTAGGCACCCACCAGATCAAAGCCCATATGAGCAAGAACAGGCTTGTTGAATTCTCCCTGTAGCCGCACTGCAAAGGCAGCCATGCCGAAAGAAACACCATCTGCCCAAGCCATCGCCTCTGCACCAGGCTCACCTCGTTGCCGCTTTCGACAAGGCAGCCACAAAAAAACACAGTACATCAAGCTGACTGCGGCGTAGACCCAAAGCACCCGCTGCACATCATAATCCTGGGCACTGAAATACAACACCGACAACGCTACCAAGCGAATCAACGGTAGCCCAGCATTGACTGCACCAAAATTACCGATCCTGTGCTCTGCCTGCCAGTAGCGCGCCCTCAACTCAACCAATGAAGCGGCGACAAGCTCAGCGATGATCGCACTGAATGCCGCCAACTTCGGAATGTCAGCCGGCAACAGCAGGATTGCAAGCAGGCACGCGACCAGAATTGCCGGCAGCAGACTTAGTCGCCACAGTCGCATCGCTTTGGCTTGGTACCATTCGAGACCGGCCGGGTCCTTTACTCCATTGCGCAGAACTATGTTGGATAAACCCAGACCAACAAACGGGGCAACGAATGCTGCGGTCGCGAGAATGGCGACGAATCGCCCATAACCTGCAGCCCCCAACAAGCGAGCCAAGATCAATACGGCAAGCGCCTGCGCTGCCGCACGCAACACCATCCACAGCAACAACGACCCACTGCTACGAGCAAGCCTACCCGGGCGCCAACTAAACACCTGACCAGCACCCTCGCGAGCCATATCGAGAAGGCTCAGTGCGCATCGGCCGGCGCCATCACAGGCACGACTCCGACACTTGCAAGCTGAGCCTCCAACTCCGCAGCCCAGTCTGCACGCCCCTGTCCTCGCATCTCGGCGATGGTCTCAAGTGCAAGTGGGTCGTCCGCAGCCGCGCCCTGCACCGCTCGCTTGAAGTACGCCAACGCCTGCTCCGGTTGATGGCTGTGACCAAGTATGAAATAGCCAATAGCCGTATTCTCACCAGCATCCAAACGCAGTCGCTGACTGAATATCTCCAACGCAGAAAAAACACCGGCTTCATCCAGCTTTGCGCCAGCCCGCACGTTGTTGATGATTATCCACAACGACTGCCGATTCTCTGGCCCCATACTCACCGAGCGCAATCGTTCCAGATATTTTGACCAGTCCTGCGCTCGAACGTCGCCACGCGCGCTCTTGAATATAATAAAGTTTGTGAAGCTGGTCAGCGAATAAGGAGCTGCTTGTGCGCCCTTGCCGCATGCATCGATCGCATCGTCCAGCTTTGGATTATCTGCCAGCTTGCCACCACCCATCGCATAGTAGGTCAGACAGAGGCTGTTCCAAGCGCGCGCCGAATGGGGTGCCAACTCGCTACTGGCCAGCGCCAAACCTAGCCTGCTACCCCAGTCATGGGCACGCATCGCGGTAGCACTAGCCATCAACGCAAGCAGCAAGCCGCAGAGACCCAGCCCAACCGCTGCGGTGATCCGCAGGCGCCGCGCCAAAGCCATCAGCATGTCAGCCATCGCGAGCACGACACCGACCAGACCGAGGTGGTTTCGGTGCTCGAATGCCAGCTCCAGATTCAAGACATTGCTGGTAATGAAGTGGCTGGCGAAGAAAAGCAAAATGCCGAATGCGAACAATGGCCGCCGTAAACGCAACCCCCAAGCTGCACCCAACAGAGCAATGATCAAAAGTACCGATGGCAAGGTTGTCACCGGCTGCAACAACCCCCGTGATGGAACAACCCAGTCGTAGTAGAACGGCATGCTGGCCGGCAGCGGAACTACAATATGCCCAAGGTGCATCACCAGGATGCGCGCCTGGGTCAACAAACGCTCGTAGCTGGAAAAGTCCCGCCCCGGGTAGTTGCCCCATTCCCAATAGTGCGGCACGACTACCAGCACATAGAAAAGCAACCCTGCTGCGGCCGCCATCAGGTAACAGTTCCGCAGTCGACGTGAAAAAACAGGGCTGGCGGACCGGAACTGCATCACCGTCAGCTCCATCAGCAGGCAATAGACGGGCAAAAGAACCGCATCTTCCTTGCACCCCAGTGCCAACAGCCACAGCATAAAGCTGACCAGGAAACTCCTGCGCCCCGATTCCCCTTGCACTTGTGCCAACCTGCCGCGCAGGTAACACCACATCGACAGCACCAGAAACAGTGTTGCGAGCGTCTGCATACGCTGCACGACATACAGCACGGACGACACTTGGAGTGGATGAACAGCCCAGGCCAGGGCAACCAGCAATGCAACAAGCCTGGCAACACTGTCGCGCATCCCCGCCGCCAGCAACAGCAGGTGCAGAAACAAGGCCAGTCCGCAGACAGTAAGCATGTGAATGAAGATATTGGTGCCCTTGAATGCCCCGGGCTCACCACCACCACGCCAGTAATCCAGTGCAAACGTAAGCGTCGGCACAATCCGGCTTAGGCCACCTGGCTGCGGGCTAAGAATCACGCCCTTAATCGCAGGGACACTCAGCTCGTGAAGATGCACACCAGGATTATCGACGATGTTGGAACCATCATCCAAGATGAAACTTCCACTTGATCCCGGCATGAACAGCAACCCAGCCAGCACACCGCAGATCAAGCCAATGAGAATGAAAACGCGCGGGGTCATGGTTTTGAAAAAGTGCACAGGCAGTCTGAACCCGCAGATAAGGATCGGAGAGAGTACACCCGCAACCACCCGCACGCGGGGCCAATGCTTATCGAAAACAACTACGACCAAGCGTCCGGGGTCAACGGCTCCGGACGAATCACCCGATCGAATGCATCAGCAACTAACGGACGATCTCGCAGTTGGCTGTCAGCATGTCACAGCGGGTCTGCCGGCTGCCAGGACGTTTCGGGGTGCCAATGATCGGCGTACTCATATTGGTAGCGGTATCAGCTGCAGAGCAAGCGCTTTGCGGCGGGGCACTGGGCGGTAGCTCATTGTAAAGTGCCGCCAACGCAAAGTTGGCGTAGTTCTTCATTTCCATCTGGCACGCACCCTCGGCCGACTTGATCCGATACTGGTTGTATGCCGGCAACGCGATTGCAGCCAAAATCGCGATGATCGCCACAACGATCATCAGCTCGATCAAGGTAAAACCCTTTGCGTATCTAGACATAGCCTCTTCCCCCAAAAAGACGCATTGAAACCCCAATCAACAAATGACTTGAAAGCCGCGATTGCGATCATCTCGCAGCAGCCACCATTACAAGGTCACAGCAAGCAAGCTGATGCGCTTCTGGCACAAAGTTCCAAGGTCCCCCAGCTTGTCAGCCCTTCAAAAAAAACCCCTCCTTTACGGAGGGGTCTCTCGACATCACTGCAAGCGCTGGCAAATTACGGCGCAGCAGCGCCCGGCTTGCCGCAGGTAGCGGTATCAGCCTTACAAATGGTCGAAGCCTTGCCCGGAGCCTTCGGCGCAAAGGTGATCGAAGCAGCATTGCTGACATCGGCAGCGGTCAGAGCAGTGCTCGGCGAAGCACAGGCCTTGACCTTCGGAGCCTCGACGGTCATTTCCGACTGAGCAGCGGCAACGGCCGAGTTCATGTAGGCCTTGGCTTCTGCCTGGCAGGCGCCGTCAGCCGACTTCACGCGATAGTTGTTGTAAGCCGGCAGCGCGATGGCGGCCAGGATGGCGATGATCGCAACCACGATCATCAATTCGATCAGGGTAAAGCCCTGTTGCTTCTTCATGAGTACATCCCCTAGAGGTTTGGATTGTGAACATGGTTGCAGACAGATGCCTGCTCGCATGGGGTTACAAAGCAGATTGCGTGCCAACTTTCCAACAGCTCCCTGCTCCCCACGGACAATGATGGCAGCATCGCCGAAGAAAGGAAGCCCCGCGGGTTGGATTCAGGAACAACACCACAAGGTGACCAGGTGCGTCACTTTGTGACGCACTTGTACAGACAGGCTTGGCAACCATGCCCCACCCCAGCCCCCTCTACCCGCAGTGAAGGCATCGCAGCAAAGCCTCGACGCCTACGCCAACCCGGGAACAAAGACCTCCGCCCCCCCCGGATAATGGCCGCAGCCCGTTCGACGTCCGGATGGAGGAGTGCAATGTGACCTGCCCTCCAAAAAAGCTTGCCTCCAGACTGTGCCTACAGCCGTTTGACAAGCTACCATGCCAACGTTGTCTGGCCTGGGGATGGCCGGACGGGGAGAGAAGATGGCCGTTACCCGCAACGCGATCAATAAAGAGCCGGTTGGACGCAACACCAGCCAGATGCTGCCGTTTGTCTGGGAGGGAACAGACAAGCGCGGCGTGAAGATGAAGGGCGAGCAGGACGCCAAGAATGCCAACCTGCTGAAGGCTGAGCTGCGCCGCCTGGGCATCACCCCAACCGTGGTCAAGCCCAAGCCCAAGCCGCTGTTCGGGGCCGCCGGCAAACCTGTCAAACCAAAGGACATCGCGTTCTTCAGTCGCCAGATGGCGACCATGATGAAGTCCGGCGTACCCATTGTCAGCGCGCTGGAGATCATCGGTAGCGGCCACAAGAACCCGCGCATGGCCAAACTGGTGGGCACGATCCGCGCCGACCTGGAGGGCGGCTCGTCCCTGTACGAAGCCATCAGCAAGCACCCGGTGCAGTTTGATGAGCTTTATCGCAACCTGGTGCGCGCTGGCGAAGGTGCCGGCGTACTGGAAACCGTGCTGGAGACTATTGCCAACTATCAGGAAAACCTGGAATCACTGAAAGGCAAGATCAAGAAGGCGCTGTTCTACCCCGCCATGGTGATCGCGGTAGCCATTCTGGTCAGCTCCCTCTTGCTTTTGTGGGTTGTTCCGCAATTTGAGGATATTTTTAAGAGCTTCGGCACCGACCTACCCGTATTCACCCAGATGATCGTGGCGGCCTCGCGCTTCATGGTCAAATGGTGGTGGGCACTATTGCTGCTTGCGATCATTGTTATTGGCGGAACGACCTTTCTTTACAAGCGGTCGCCCAAAATGCAGCACACGCTGGATCGCTTGATCCTCAAGGTGCCGGTAATCGGCCAGATCATGCATAACAGTGCTATTGCCCGCTTTGCCCGCACGACTGCTGTTACCTTCAAGGCCGGCGTACCGTTGGTGGAAGCCTTGGGCATTGTTGCTGGCGCCACAGGCAACAAGACCTATGAAGACGCCGTGTTACGCATGCGTGACGACGTCTCGGTTGGCTACCCGGTCAACATGGCGATGAAGCAGGTGAACCTGTTCCCGCACATGGTGGTGCAGATGACCGCCATCGGCGAGGAAGCCGGCGCCCTCGATACCATGCTATTCAAGGTGGCCGAGTACTTCGAGCAGGAAGTCAACAACTCGGTGGACGCGTTGAGCAGCCTGCTGGAGCCCTTGATCATGGTATTCATCGGCGTGGTCGTCGGCGGCATGGTCGTTGGCATGTACCTGCCAATCTTCAAACTTGCTTCCGTTGTTGGATAATTAGCAAATGGCTTTTCTCGACCAGCATCCCGGCCTCGGCTTTCCCGCCGCGGCCGGACTGGGACTGCTGATCGGCAGCTTCCTCAATGTGGTGATCCTGCGTTTGCCCAAGCGCATGGAGTGGCAGTGGAAGCGCGATGCGCGCGAAATCCTCGAACTGCCCGACATCTACGAGCCGCCGCCGCCTGGCATCGTGGTAGAGCCTTCGCACTGCCCGCACTGCAAGCACAAGCTGAGCTGGTACGAGAACATCCCGCTGTTCAGCTGGCTGATCCAGCGCGGCAAATGCCGGCATTGCCAGGCACCGATCTCCATCCAGTATCCGATCGTGGAGCTGGTTACCGCTTTGATGGTAGTGGCCAGCGTCTGGCAGTTCGGTTTCGGTTGGCAGGGCTTTGGCGCGATCGTGCTGAGCTGCTTCCTGGTGGCGCTGTCCGGCATCGATCTGCGCACCCAGCTGCTACCCGACCAGCTCACAATTCCGTTGATGTGGCTGGGCCTGATCGGCAGCATGGACAACCTGTACATGCCCACCAAACCTGCACTGATAGGCGCCGCGCTTGGCTACATGTCATTGTGGACAGTCTGGTGGCTGTACAAGCAGATAACCGGCAAGGAAGGCATGGGCCACGGCGACTTCAAGTTACTGGCGGCATTGGGCGCCTGGTGTGGATTCAAGGGCATCCTGCCGATCATCCTGCTGTCGTCGCTGGTGGGCGCCATCATCGGTTCTATCTGGCTGTACTCGCGCGGCCGCGACCGCGCGACACCGATCCCGTTTGGGCCCTATCTGGCCATCGCTGGCTGGCTGGTCTTCATGTGGGGTGACCAGATGATAGGCAGCTATATGCGACTGGCGGGCCTGCAGTAGCAGGCCATCGCAAGCGACAATGGCCCTCTCAAGGGCCATTGTTGTTTTGGAGTCATTGCATGAGCAGCTTCATCGTTGGACTGACCGGCGGCATCGCGTCGGGCAAGAGTGAAGTCAGCAGGCGCTTCGAAGCCTTGGGCATCACTGTGGCCGATGCGGATATCGCAGCGCGCGAGGTGGTTGCTGTTGGCAGCCCCGGGCTAGCGGCGATTGCCGAGCTGTTTGGCACCGAGGTTCTGCAGGCCGACGGCAGCCTGGACCGGGCCTTCCTGCGCCAGCGCGTGTTTGCCAACCCCGATGAACGCCGCGCACTTGAAGCCATCACCCATCCCGCCATCCGTGCCCGCGTGCGCGGCATTTGTGAGGCGGCCACCAGCCCTTATGCGATTGCCGCCATCCCTCTGCTCACTGAGGCTGGCGGGCGACCAACCTATCCGTGGCTGCAACGTGTCCTGGTGGTGGACGCGCCGGAGGAGGTGCAACATGCGCGCCTGCTCAGCCGCGACAACATTGATGCTGAGCTGGCGGAACGCATGATCCAGGCGCAGGCCAGCCGCGCGCAGCGCTTGGCATTGGCTGATGATGTGATCATCAATGATGGCCATCCGGATGCGCTGCAGGCGCATATCGAAGCACTGGATGCACGCTATCGGGAGCTTGCGGCGGGGCAATGATTCAAGCCATACGCGGAGATCTTCCCTCGCCCCCCCCTGTCGCTGATGCTGCTCACTTCAGCAACGCCGCGTTATCGACATCCAGAGCGGTCGATGCAGCGGCCCGCTGCCTGCATGTGGGAGCGGCGTAAGCCGCGAAGCTAGCGCAGCCCAAACATCTTCATCTGATGATGTCCTTGCTTCGCGGCTTACGCCGCTCCCACAAAACTCCAATGCCGGTGGCCTGACATCGGTTTCCGGGTGACTCCAATACTGAAGTGAACAGCATTACTCCCTGTGCCCCATCCCTTGCGCCGGCACAAGGTCATTGGAGTAGCAGCGAAACAGCGGTTCGCCCCTCACTAGCTGAAGATGGGTCAACATCGCTGCGATCACCCTGATCAGGCTTGCTCAGGCGAAAACGTCAGCGTCGCAATCACACCGCGTTCCGTGCCCGGGCGGATATCCACCTGCCAGCCGTAGAGCGCACAAAGCCGGCTGACGATCGACAGACCAATACCGCCGCCCTGGGAATGCCCCGCATGAGTGCCGCGATAGCCGCGCTGGAACAGGCTGGCAGCGTCTTTCTCGCTCAGCCCTGGACCGTTGTCGATCACTTCCACCGCGTTGCTGCCCACCCTCACCAGCACCCGGCCTTCCTGCGAATACTTGACGGCGTTGCCGATCAGGTTGCCCAGCGCCACCGACAACGCCGACTCTGGCGCGTCGATCACCAGTTCGCGCGAGCCTTCCAGTGCCAGCTCCAGCGGCTTGCCACCGAGCTGGGCGCGGTGCGACTCCAGCAATTGCTCGGCAACCCGGGCCACATTGCTGCTGCCCTGTGCACGCTCATTACGCGACAACAGCAACAGTGAGCCGATCAGATCACTGCACTGCTGCTCCGCACGCTGGATGCGCTGCAGACGTTGCAGCACCTTCTCATCGATGCCTGGACGGGCGAGCAACAATTCGGTAGCTCCGCGAATCACTGCCAGCGGCGTGCGCAGCTCGTGACTCACGTCAGCATTGAACTCACGGTCACGCTGCACCACTTCGGTCAAGCGCGCCGAGTAATCGTCAAGCGCCTCGGCCAACTGCCCAACCTCATCATCCGGAAAGCGCGGCGCAAGTGGCTCGGGATGCGCATTGCCTCCACGATAGGCACGCAGGCGTGCGGCCAGATCGGACACAGGCCGCATCACCCGTGAGGCGGACCACCAACCCAACACCCATGACAGCAGACTAAAAATGATCACCGACAAAAACAGCGCCCGGTTCAGCTGCTGCTCGCCACGAAGCGCCTGCCCCATGTCATAGGCGATGAAGAACCAGGCATCCGGCGTCTTGCGCACACCCACCTTGTAAGAGAAAGGCTTGCCCTCGGCATCCTCGCCACTGATGTTGTGGATGCCATCCTGCAAACCCTCCCATTCGGGATAGTCGCGACGCAGGCTGTCGAGTTTGTCCGGCCGGAACAGGAAAGCTCGCATCTGTTGGACCGGCGCAACCACGTCGGTACCACCACTGCGCATGTAGCTCTGCCAGGAGGCGTCGAGGTTGCGATTCATCACATCTTCGACGAGCTGGTTTTCCACGCGCATCCGCGCCCAGTTCGTGGCAAACGCAAAAAGTGCCGTCAGGCAGAAGCCCAACAGCACAAACGAGACGATGATGCGGCTACGCAGGCGGCGACGGTAGCGTCCCCGCTTGCGAACAGGTTCGGGCAATGCAGATTCAGGCATCGGGTGCGGAGATACGGTAACCAATGCCGTGACGGGTCTGGATCATCGGCACTTCAAACGGCTTGTCCACCACGGCGCGCAGGCCATGGATATGCACGCGCAACGAATCCGAATCCGGCAGTTCTTCACCCCATACGCGGGTTTCCAGCTCCTGCCGGGTAACCACCGCTGGCGAGGCCTCCATCAAGGCCTGCAGAATCTTCAACGCGGTCGGATTGAGCTGCAACAGCTTGCCTTGGCGGCGCACTTCCAGCGTATCCAGGTTGTATTCCAGATCACCCACTTCCAGCACTCGAGTGTGTGCGCCCTTGCCGCGTCGTGAGAGTGCATTGAGCCGCACTTCCACTTCCTGCAGCGCGAACGGCTTGATCAGGTAGTCATCGGCACCGGAATCGAAGCCGGCCAGCTTGTTGTCCAGCGAATCGCGTGCGGTAAGCATCAACACCGGCGTCTGCTTGCGCGCATCGTTGCGCAACTTGCGGCAGACCTCGATGCCATCCATACCGGGCAGATTGAGATCCAACACGATCGCGTCGAACTCATGCACCACGGCCAGATGCAGGCCGGTCACGCCATCGGCGGCGAAATCGACCGTATGCCCACGATCCTCAAGATAGTCACCTAGGTTGGCGGCGATATCGCTATTGTCTTCGATTACAAGAATGCGCACGTGTGCGGGGACCTTATGTCTTGAAAAGTACAAGTGGGCATGAAGCCCACTTGTTGGGGATTACAGCACAGCCAGCGTTAAGTCCTCACATCCAAGCCGCAGACACGGACTACCTCGATGCAAGGTTCTGCTTGGCTCTGCAGATCAATCTGCCACCTTGAAAGCACCCTTCTGCGTAGACTGCAGGCGATCTTGTGAATCCCTTTTCATACGGTCACGCTGCGCAACAGTGAAACATTGCGAGGAAGTCATCTGTGAACCAATGCTTTTCTCACGCCTGCAGATAAGCCGACTGTCCTGGCGCGCCTTGGTCAACAAGGTGTTGACCAGCTCCTGGTCACTGAACACCTGCGCCTTGCTTTCGGGGGAAAGCGACTCAGCACTACCTTCTCCGATCAAGCCGGACATGCGCTCAAGCGCCGTAACCACGCGCTGACGATCGTCTGCCGATATCTCGCTATATACCTCGCCGCCCTGCAGGTCCGCGCGCACCTTTTGATGCTGCACTTGAAACGATTCACCTGCCCGAAACGGAACTTCAGCCGGCTTTGCCAAAACAATGCCAGGCCCCATCAACAGCACCGCCAACAACAGCTTCCGGGACATACGCTCACCCTCCTTAGATTCATTCTACTCTAGCGCTGCTTAGGCCCTACAACAACATAAAGAATTTTCAACAAAAACAAGGCCCCGACGGAAACCGCCGGGGCCTTAAAAATTCCCGATCACCGGACCCACTGAGGAGGGCTGGGCACAGTGGGAACAGGCTAGGACCAGCCGGATTAAAGGCTTGTTAAAACCATGCAAAGAAATTGCATCCCCAGCCTCAGCGCTTGAGGCTGGTCACGTATTCGATCATGCGCCCGGCGATATCGTCCCCGGAAACCCCCTCGATGCCCTCCAGCCCCGGGGTCGAGTTGACCTCCAGCACCAGCGGCCCGCGCTTGGAGCGGATCAGGTCGACACCGGCAATGCCCAGCCCCAGCGCCTTGGCCGAGCGTATCGCCACCTGCTGCTCGGCCTTGCTGCAGACCACCCGTTCGGCAACGCCGCCAGCGTGAAGATTGGAGCGGAAGTCCCCGTCCTGCGCCTGCCGTCGCATGGTCGCGACCACCTGATCGCCCACCACCAGGCAGCGCAGGTCCGCGCCGTGGGCCTCGGCAATGAACTCCTGCACCAGGAAGTTGGCGTACAGCCCACGCAGGGCCTCGACGGTGCCCTTGGAGGCACTGAGCTTCTCGGTGAGGATCACGCCCCTGCCCTGCGTGCCCTCGCTGAGCTTCACCACATGCGGCGGCGGCCCCAGCATCGACAGCAGGTCGTCGGTATCGTCGGGGTTGTCGCCGAACACGGTAACCGGCATGTCGATGCCCTTGGCCGCCAGCAGCTGGTGCGCGCGCAGCTTGTCGCGCGCACGCAGGATTGCATCGGATGGATTGGGGGTGCGCGCGCCCATCATTTCGAACTGGCGCAGCACCGCCGTGCCGTAGCGGGTGATCGAGGCGCCGATACGCGGAATCACCGCGTCTATCCCGGTCAGCGCCTTGCCCTTGTAGTGCATGCCGAAGCCACTGGAGGTAATGCGCATATAGCAGCGCAGCGGGTCGAGAATGCGCACGGTATGGCCACGTGTGCGTGCAGCCTCGACCAGTCGACGGGTCGAATAGAGCTTGGTGTTACGGGAAAGAATGGCCAGTTTCATCGCGGCGGGAATGGTCAGTAGGCGCGCAGCATATCGCGGCGTTACCGTATCCGGATGATCTGGATCATGGCGTTCGTGTCGGCCGTTATGGCCGTGTGAGGCGGCCAGCTGCCGCCCCCCGATCAAACCCATCATCTGCCTGGTATTGGAGCGGGCGAAGGGAACATCATCGTGTTCCCAACTCGTTGATTGATAACGAGTTTTCCGCACTCGGCGAACCGAGATGGACATAATTATGGACTGAAAAACCACGCTTGGTCAACGCGCGCTCCGAGCAAGTCCAGTGCGAGCCATGGACAGCCAGCAGTAGCCAATGTACCCGAGCGCTCAACGTCACGAGGCCGGTTCATCTCCCTTTGGCAGGAACTCCTCGCGGGCGCGCTGCAGAAACCGCTTCATGGGCTCAGAGGGTTCGGCGCTGCGGCGCAGCAGGTAGGTGGACAGCATGGGCGGCGTGCCGGCCAAGGGGCGAACGGTTATGTCGGGGCGGTTCAGGGTCTGCACCTGCGAGGCAATGGCGAAACCTAGGCCATAACCGGCACCGACCAGAGTCAGCATCACGCCTAGGCTCGTCACCTGATCTACCAGCTTGAGCGGCTTGGACGCACCTTGAAGCACCGCCTGGATCTGGTGGTGGCAGCCCGATCCCGCGTCCGGATGGCACAGTACCAACGGAAACTTCAAGGCTTCATCCAATGGCACTTCCGCGTGCGCCAACAAGGGGTGGCGCACGGGCACGATCACCGACAGAGGATCGGTCCACACGGGCTCGGCGACAAGGCCTTCGCTCACCGCGTCCGACAGCGCAAAACCGATGTCCAGCAGATCGTTGTGCAGGCCCTTGAGCTGCTGCGCGAAAGGCAGCTCGAAGACGCGAATCTCCAGTTCGGGCTCTTCCTCGCGGCTGCGCGCCAGCAAGGTGGCAATGTGGGGCTGCGCCAAGCTGTCGCAGATGGCGATGCGCAGATAACCCTGATAGCCCTGCGCCGCCGCCTTTGCGGCACTCACCGCCTGCTCCACGGTGGCCAGCACGCGCCGGCACTCACCGAGGAACACTTGACCGGCCCAGGTCAGTCGCGTCTGGTGCGCGCTGCGGTCGAACAACTGCACGCCGAGCGTGGCTTCGAGATTTCGCATTGCGCGCGACACAGGCGATTGTTCTACGCCAAGGCGCTCGGCCGCTCGCGCGAAATGCAGTTCTTCCGCGACCGCAACGAAATAGCGCAGTAGTCTGAGTTCCAATGCGGCCTCCTGTTTGCCTCGTTCCTGGCCTGCGTCCACCTCATGCGGATTGCGCCTCGCTTTCTCCTTCGATGATTGGCAAGAGGTTCCGGCGTTGCATGCTTGCCTATTCGGATAGGCAGATCGCATCCGAAAATTACGGAGGTTGAGGCGGAACGCTACCTGGCCGAAGACCTGAGAACCTCAATCGCCGCGACGCTGCACTACCGCCTGATCCACAGGTTCAGTTCAATCAATTCCCGGGTTGCAGCTCCACACGCACCTCGCGCGATTTGCCGGCCCGCTCCACTGACAAGACCACCACATCGCCGACCTTCCTGTCGTCTAGCCGCGCGAGCAGCTTGGCCACATCGTCCGTCGCCTGGCCATCAACATCGATGATGCGGTCGCCCGGCACGATGCCTTGCGGCGTGACTTCGACACCCGCGAGGCCGGCCTTGTGCGCTGCCGAACCAGGGGTAACACGCAACACGAACACGCCCTTGCTTCCAGTCAGCGCCAGCAGGCGCTGATTGAGCTGTTCGTCCACCTCAATGCCCAGCGCCGGACGGATGTACTTACCGGTCTTGATGAGTTGCGGGACTACGCGCATGACGGTGTCCACCGGCACGGCGAAACCAATCCCGGCCGAGGCGCCGGAGGGGCTATAGATCGCCGTGTTGATGCCGATGAGCCTTCCTGCCGAATCGAGCAGCGGCCCACCGGAGTTGCCAGGGTTGATGGCGGCGTCGGTCTGGATCAGGTGATCGATGGCCGGGCCGCCCGCTTCTCCGGGTAACGAGCGGTCGAGCGCGGAGACGATGCCGGTGGTGAGCGTCCAGTCCAGGCCGAAGGGGTTGCCGATAGCGAACACCTTCTGACCCACCTTGAGGTCGGCACTGGTGCCGACCGGCACGGCCGGCGGGCGCTTGAAACCGACGCCGATCTTGAGCACAGCGATGTCGTGCGCGGGGCTCGTCCCCACCAGTGCGGCCTGGTAGTCGCGGCCGTCGGCCAGTTTGACGGTGGCTTCGGACGCGCCCTGGATGACGTGGAAGTTAGTGACGACGTGGCCGGCGTCGTCCCAGATGAAGCCCGAGCCAGTGCCGCGCGGCACGGAGAAGACGTTGCGCGTCCAGACATCGCGTACCAATTGTGCGGTAGTGATGTAGACCACCGAGGCGCGCGATTTCTCGAACAGTTCGATGGTGGCTTTCTCGTCCGCCGCCAGATCGCCACGCGCCGTCACAGTGCGTTCTGCCGCCTCGCGCGGACTGAACCAGGCCTCGATGGCGGGCAGGAACTGCCACAGCAGCATGAGCGTGGCAATACAGGCGGTGATGAAGAGCCAGCGCCGGATGAAGGGGTCCGGTGCGGGGCGTGGGTACGGGTCGGGGTAGGCCATGAGAAGTCTCCTGTTGATAGGCAATCAGCGCCACAGCCCGCTCGGGTGCCAGCGCGGCGGGCGCGGCGTCACAGCGGATTCCGGCAAGAAATGGGGCGCGTGGAATGGCAACGCTGATGCTGGCCCAGGCGCCAACGTCAGCAGGCGTGCGATACGCTCTTGCGTTGCCGGATGCGTGCGCAAGCAGGAGGGCTCGGGATTGCCCCATCCCGGCCACAGCCAGGCACGCCAGGAGCGGCTGACCCGCTCGATTTTCGCCAGCGCGGACGCCAGCCCCTGCGGGTCGCCCGTCAGTTCCGCCGCGAGGCGGTCAGCGTCGAACTCACGCACGCGAGACAAGCCGAGCTGTGCGAGCAGGGCCAGCTGGGGCGATGCGGCCAATAACAATAAACCAGGCCAATAGACCTCCGCCGCGCCAACCAGCAGCGCGGGCAGGCTCAGCAGGATCGCGATCTGTCCCATAAGGGCCAGTAGGCTCGTGAAGCGACTGACGGAATCCGCCAGCCCCATGACGCGCAGATCCTCACTGGCGATGTGCGCGATCTCGTGCGCGAGCACACCCGCCAGCTCGCGTGGGCTCAGGCTGCGCAGCAGGCCATCGGTGAGGGCGATCGATGCCTCCTGCTTCGATCCGGTGGCGAAGGCGTTGACGACGGCACTGGGCACATAGTGCGGCACCGGCGTGGCGGGCAAACCGGCACGGGCGGGCAGCTCGCGCAACAGGGCCCACATCTCGTGGGCTTCTTGCGGGTGCAAGGCCCGTACGCGGTACAGGCGCAAGCTCAGCGCCGACGCGGCTACCGGTTCCAGCAGCAACGCACCTGCAACGGCAAACAGCGCGAGCCACAGGCCGCCTTCCCCAAACGGCAGTCTCCCTGCTACGGCTGCGATCCCGACCAGGGTCAGGACCAACAGCCCGGTCTGCAGGCGGTTGAGCCAGCGGTGTTGCAACAGCGCCGTGCGCGGATCACTGGGATGATGACGGGTCATGCTCAGAGGTCTCGGCGGCGCGGTCGTCGCGCTCGCGCAGCAGCCAGTAAGTGGCACCAAGCGCCAGCGTGGCGCCTGCAAGCGCGGCGATCTTGCCAGGGCTCGCCTCGGGGTCGAGGATCACGAACTTGCGCGCCAGCGCGATCAGGCCGATGAGGATCACGGTCTTGACCTGGATGATGCTGTCCCGACGCAGCGCCACGCGCACGATGGAATGCTTGAACTCCATCGCGATCAAGAGCGTCATGATCATGCCGAACACACTCTGGAATACCTTGTGATCCAGGGGATTGAAGGCATCGAGAACCAGCAGCGTGAAGACGATGGAGATGAGCTGGAACAGCGACACCACGATGATGACGGCAATCACCGCCGACAGCACGAGCGCGACGACCTGCTCGAAGCGCTCGTAAAAACCCCCCCGCGTCAGAATAGTTGCCGCCTCCATAGAACAACCCTGGGGGCGGCGATGAAGGACGGAATTGGCTCGATACGGACAGGCATTCATGGACAAGGCGGTGGCGAGGTTTCTGCCACCGGAGAGCGCACCACTGGAAGTGGTGTCGCAGGAGATGGGCGTAGGGGTGGGTGCGCTGGAGCGGTGGCGCGACAAGGCGCAGTCCATGCCCGCCCGAGGGCGGGCATGGACTGCGGGCGCGCGGCTTGAAGCCGTGATCACCACGGCGGCGATGAACGAGGCTGCCAAGAGCGCGTGGTGTCGCGAGCACGGCGTGTACCCGGCCGAGTTGGACAAGTGGCGAGCCAGCTGCACCACCGCGCTGGCCGACCCCGAGGACGCACGCGCCAGCCCGCAGGCCACGCGCGCGGACCGCAAACGCATCAAGGAGCTGGAGCGCGATCTGCTGCGCAAGGACCGTGCACTGGCCGAGACGGCGGCGCTGCTGGTGCTGTCAAAAAAAGTTGCGGCGATCTTCAACAAGGGCGAGGACGAATGATCGACCTCGAAGATCGCCAAGCCCTGGCCCGGGACATCGATGCAGCGCACAGCGCGGGGGCCCGGCTGCGGCCGGCCTGCGAGACCGCTGGCATCGATGCGCGCACCTTGCAACGCTGGAAGGGCAACGAGGGCCTCACAGCGGGCGACGGCAGGCTGCAGGCTGTGCGTCCCACGCCTGGCCATGCCTTGAGCCCTGAGGAGCGTGCTGCGCTGCTGGCCGTGGCCAACGAGCCGCGCTTCGCCTCGGTGCCGCCAGCGCGCATCGTGCCCATGCTGGCCGACGAAGGCGTGTACCTGGGCAGCGAGTCGAGCATGGCCCGCGTGCTCAAGGCGGCTGGGCAGAACGCCCGTCGTGGTCGCGCCAAGGCGCCCAGGGCGACACGCCCGCCCACCACCCACATCGCCACGGCGCCGGGCCAGGTCTGGTGCTGGGACATGACCTACCTGCCGGCCAACGTGCTGGGCCGCTGGTTCCACCTGTACCTGATCCTGGACCTGTACAGCCGCAAGATCGTGGGCGCCGAGGTGCATGACAGCGATGACTCGGATCACGCGGCGCACCTGGTGCGGCGTACCGCGCTGGCCGAGGGCATCGCAGCGCGGGAGTCCAAGCCGGTGCTGCACGGTGACAACGGCTCCACGCTCAAGGCCACGACGGTGCTGGCGATGCTCAATTGGCTGGGCGTGAAGCCCTCGTACTCGCGGCCCCGCGTCAGCGACGACAACGCCTACGCCGAGTCGCTGTTCCGCACGGCCAAGTACCGGCCCGAGTTCCCCGCCAAGGGCTTCGCCAGCCTGGACGCGGCCAGGGCATGGGCTGCCGAGTTCGTGCGTTGGTACAACGTCGATCACCGCCACAGCGGCATCCGCTACGTCAGCCCGCAGCAGCGCCACGCGGGCGAAGACCGAGCCATCCTGGCGGCCCGGCGCGAGCTGTACGCCCAGGCCCAGCAACGCCATCCGGCACGCTGGTCTGGCAACACACGCAACTGGTCGCACATCGATGTGGTGACTCTCAATCCCGAGCGCGACGAGCTGGTCAGCATGGCTGCCGCAGCTCAACATACTCAGCTCAACGCTGCGTGAATCAGGCGGCAACTACCTTGACGCGCGCCGAAACTCATGATGGCCAATTGGTCGCGCAAGACCTGAAATGAGTTAAGGCGTGTTGATTTCATGACGATGAACTCCCTGGAAAACGGCTGCTGTCGAGACGGCGGCGCATTGCGCTGATGTGTCCTTCAATCAGCTCGGTCGACATGCCAAGCGTCGACATCACCTGTTCCGCCAGCCCAATAGCTGCGGCAAAGGATTGCTGGTACACGCGCACGTTGGGCATGGCGCGAAATGCATCGGCCGCGGTCGTACTTCTGCATGACACCCACAAGGTCAGCGCCGGACGGCGCTCGGCAATCGCCTGGGCGATGCGCAACGCTTGCTGGGCATGGGCGAACGTCAGCACCACCATGTGCGCATGCGTCAAGCCGGCAGCCAGCAAGGTATCGGGCCGACTGGCATCGCCATGGAACACCGGCGCGCCGGCGGCACGCGCGGCCTCGACCTTCTGCGCGTCCGCCTCCAGCAGCAGATGCGCCACGCCGGCGTGGCGAAGAATCTCACTGACGGTCAGGCCAAGCTCGCCCGCGCCGCAGATGATGACGTGGTCTCGATATCGCGCTGTCTGCGCGGTGATCTCAACTTCTTCAGCCTGGGGTGGCTGAATGACGCCGCCGGTGCGGCTCAAGAACCGGGCAAGTACATCGTGATGGCGGATCAGTAGCGGTGCCAGGGCCATGCTGAGCACCAGCGCAACTAGCATGGGTTGTACGACGGTCGCGGGGATCAGATGCTGCTGCAAGACCATGCCCAACAACAGCAGGGCGAACTCGCCGCCATGCCCCAACGCTATGCCCGTGCGCCAGGCATCGAGGGCGGACAGGCGCGTCGCCCGCAAGGCCAGGGTGTTGAGCCCGATCTTGACCGGTACCAGCACTGCCAGCCACGCGAACACCGCCAGTGGTGCCGAAAGAATCTGCGCTCCGTCCAACTGCAGGCCGATGGTCACGAAGAACACCCCCGACAACACATCGCGAAACGGTTTGAGGTGGCTTTCCATGTGGTGACGGAAGTCGCTCTCGCCCAGCACCATGCCGGCCAAAAACGCACCCAGGGCGGCGGATACGCCGACCGCGTGTGCAGCAGCGGCGGCAGCCACCACCACGCACAAGGAAACCAGCACGAAGGATTCTTCGTGGCCCTGCCGCGCCACCCAGCCCAGCAGGCCATGCAACAGACGACGGGAGGCGAGGGCCGCTGCCGCGAACAACATCAGCACGCCCAACACTTCGAGCAGCATGCTCTCGACCTTCGGCGACTCGCCGCGCGCCCAGATCGCCAGCAAGGCCAACAGGGGCACGCTGGCCAGATCCTGAAAGACCAGCACGGCGATGGCGCTGCGGCCATGGCGTGTGGTGAGTTCACCCTGGTCGGCCAACTGCCGGCTGACCAGCGCCGTGGACGACATGGCCGCCGCAGTGCTGAGCAACGCAGCGCTCTGAACTGGCTGTCCCAGCCACATCAACATCAAGGTCAGTGGCGTGGCGACAGCGATCATCTGCAAGCTGCCGGCCGCCAATACGGTTTTACGGGAAAGCCAGAAGTGCCCGAGGGAGAACTCCAGCCCAACCATGAACAGCAGCAGGGCCACGCCCAGCTCGGACAGAAAATCAAGCGCTTCTCCCGGCGCGACTACACCGCTGACCGACGGGCCCAGCAAGGCGCCGACGGCGAGGTAACCCAGCAAGGCGGGTACTCTGAACGCCGCCGTCGCCACCGCCGCGAGGCTGCATGCCGCCAGCAGGATCAGGGTGGCGCCGAGCAAGTCCTGCATCGGTCAGCGCCCCACCTGTGCAGATGCCCAGCGCACGATGTCCTGCGCGCCCAAGGCGCCGGCCTGACGCCCGATCTCCCGCCCACCCTGGAACAGGGCGAGCGTCGGAATGCTGCGGATGCCGAACTGCGCGGCCAGGTGGGGTTCTGCCTCGGTATTGACCTTGGCCAGCCTGACCCTGGGTTCGAGCTGGCGCGCCGCTTGCTGGAACTGCGGGGCCATCATCTTGCACGGCCCGCACCAAGGTGCCCAGAAATCGACCAACAGTGGCAGGTCGCTGCGCTCCACGTGGCGCGAGAACGTCGCCGTGGTCAACTCGATGGGTTCGCCCGTGAACAAGGGCTGCTGGCAGCGGCCGCAGTTGGGATGTTCCGATAGCTTCGCAGTCGGTACGCGGTTGATGGACTGGCAATGCGGACAGACGAGGTGAAGATCATTCTTCATGGTTCGCCTCCTTGGACCACAGTGAGGCTGCCGCGCTTCGGGTCACAGACAATGCCGACCAATCAACGCCTTGGAGCCAATCGTTCCCGTCTTTGCTTACTCCGGCCTCTTCCAAATGAGCAGCGATGAACGCTTCGGCCTGCATGAGCCACCTTTGGACAGTATCTTCCTTACTAGGAATCAGCAGGATTTCAGAGACGCTGCTGGCATCCAGCCCGTCCACACGGATAAGCAGAAAAATGCGCCGCCACAAACGCGGCATGTCCTTCAGCAGGTCGAATGCAAAAGCGAACTCGCTCGACCGATCAACTAGCTCCTCCTGTTCCGCGATCGTTGCGGCATCGGGATGCTGACTGTCAGCGATGATATCGGCCAGCCTGAGTGTGTCATCGGGCTGATAAAATTCGAAGACTTCCTCTTCCACCATGGCCTCGGCGACGTCTTGGGCATCCGGTTCGACCGGCGCGTCCAGAGAAACGAATTCGCCAAATTGCCGGCTGCTTGCCACTTCGTTATCCAGGACGGCGAACAGATGCTTCAAAAGACCGGTGTAAGCCTCTTTTTCCCCCGGCACGGATTGCCATTCCACCTCAGCTCGGACAATCGCTTCATCCACCACGTCGCGCAGCGTCGGATAATCGCGCGGTAAATCGCCGACGGCCCGCAGATAAGCCAGCTCACGCCTTGCGACAGCCTCAAGTTTCGACAGTAGAGGCATTCGGGTCGCCTCGGCCTCATGGGCGGCTGATGCGGGTTTTGCGGCAATCCGCACCTTGAGCTCGCGCAAGCGCTCGCGTCGTGCTTTGCGCTTGATTTGATCCTGAGCATGCAGTCGGTCAAAATGCTTCTTGGCCTGACGGAACAACGACTGTGCGAGCATCTGCGCGAGGGGCGTCAGCTCGTCATGTGATGCAGTAACGCTGACAGTCTTTTTGCCGGGCAGGTGCATATAGCCACTGGCCAGAAATTGCCGCTTGAGCTTGTCGCGATCAAGGACGATTTGAAGTTGCGCTGAATCTTTAGTGTGTTTGTCGAGCAATGGCTTGAGGGCGTGCTCGATCACATTTCCCAAAGCTCTCTGCCAAGGTTCATGAAACTCTTTGTCGATAGCTCGATAGCTATATTGCATCTGCATGTATGACTCCTTCGATGTCATTTCTATGGAGGTATGAATCGAGGATGCTCATATCCATAGAATTTAGTTTGACCCGCTCTTATCCCTGGCGCGTTTTGCGAAGACGCCAACTCAAGAACAAAAGCGTGACACCATAGACTGCCGCATAGAAGCCCAACAGCCAGCCTGCGGCCAGGAATGACTCGACCGGACGGGAAAAAAATATCCACAAGACGATAGCGCCAAGGACAATCGAGAGCAGTCCACTGAAGGCAAGCCAAATTTCACCCTTGATTTCTTGACGCAGCCGAACGGCGGCGGATATCTCCAGCACACCGGTGAAAATCGCCCAGAAGCCCACGCTAGCCCATAAAAAAGAAGCCAAGACTATCGTGGCGACCCAAGGAGCAACCAGGACGACGACGCCCGTAAGTATGCCGACAATGCCGCTGAACAGCAGCCAGCCCCAGCGCTCTTTTTTCTGGATATGGCGCACCGCTGCAACCAAGTTGAAAGCGCCATTGACCAAGGAAAATGCGCCGAACATGATGGTCATGGCCAACAGAGCCGATTGTGGCATCCAGAACGCAAGGGCTGCAAAAATCAATGCCAAGACACCGCGCAGCACAAAAAGCCACCAATTTTGGCTCAGCGAACACAGTGCTTTGGTGGGGTCATCCGCATTGGAATTAGCGATGGTGTCTGTGTTCATGCAATATCTCCTAAAGATCTATACAAAATAAAAAATCAAACACTCATGGGACAAGAGAGGGGGCGCTATGCGCCCCCTCTCCAGGGGTTTCAGAACAACTTGGACAGTTTTGCCTTGATTTCATCGAGCCAGCCTTTTCCGCCGCCTCCCCCAGCCGTCTTTTGCTTGACTTTCTTGAGTTCAGCATACAGGGGCTCAAAGTCCTTCTTCTTTCCATAGCCCAGCAGTTCTGCCATTTCCAACTGCTGCCGCGCTTCGTTCAATAATGTCTCCAGGCGCTCATTGGACGCTTCGCTCCGCTGACCATCTTCTACCAAGGTCTCGGCGCGCTTCAGGAGCAGCTTCGCACGCAGGACGGGCAGCGGAAGCACGCTGCGCTCCTCGACCAGCGTGCTGAGCGCTGACTGCAGCGCGGCTTTGGCTTCTTCGATCTTGCCCTGATCGATCAGCGGCACGACTGCCTTCACGGCTGCGGGATAGGACGCCAGAGGGATGTTGGTGACCGCGATCACGATTTCACTGGCCAGCAAAGCCAGCACGTGACGTGCCTGTTGCACCTCGCCATGTTTGAGGGCATCCAGCGCCTCGTCGGTCATCGCCTCAATGGTTTCCGTGTTGGCGAACAAGTCGTGCACGATGGTGCGCACATCAACGGGGGCCAGGGCGAGCGTGGGTTCGCGCGCAACGATCAGCTCCAGCTTTCCCGTCACTTCGGCCAGCGTTGCCAATGCGCGTGCAGCGTCCTTGCCGTCAAGTGCGGCCAGCGCTGATTTGGTCAGCGCCAAGGCCGAGACGGCCTCATCGAGGACTTGTTTACGTTTGTCTGCCGCCTGCGAGACCGTTTCCTTCTGAACCTCAGGCTGTACCTCCGTGACGACTTCAGCCTTGGCCTCTGGACTGACAGGAAGGCTGCTTACCGCGGCCTGTTCGTTTATTTCTTTGTTAGTCGCATTGGGATTCGATGTTTGCTCATTCATGGTGATATGCCTCGTGTGAGTTAGTGAAAATAGGCGAATCTATTGGGGCTGACTGCGAACATCGCGAGACTGACCGACCGAACAGTCGGCCCCTTCATCACCTCAAAACAGCTGTTGGAGGCGCGTCTTCAACTCGTCGAACCATCCCTTGCCGCTTTTGCCACCAGCCGACTTTTGCTCAATGGACTTCACATGATCGAAGATGGGTTTGAAATCCGCCTTCTTGCCATAACCCAGGATCTGCGCCATCTCGATCTCCGTGCGCACGGACGACAGCAAGGTGCTGAGCTCCTCGTTCTGCTTGGCATCGCGCTTGTCGGTCTCGGCCAGCTTTTCAGCTTTTGCCATCGCGGCTTCAGCCCGTAGCACGGGCAGAGGAAAGGCGACCGAGGTCACCACCAGCGTGTTCAGTGCTCGGGCGAGTTCCGCCTTGGCGTCGTCGATCTTGCCGCTGTCGATGAGCCGTGCGGCCGACTTGATCGCTGCCGGGTACGTTGCCATCGGCAGGTTGTCGGTTTCGATCACGATTTCGCTGGCCAGATTGGCGACGATGGGCCGGGCCTTTTGCACCTCGCCATCACCCAACAACTCCCGAGACAACTTGACCGCCTTCTTCACCGATTCCACGTTGGCGTGGATATCGTGGGTGATGACGCGTACATCGACCGGCGCCAAAGCAAGTTTGGCGTCGCGTGCCAATACCAGTTCCAGCTTTCCGCTGGCCAGTTCCAGCGCAGCGAGCGCCTCCTTGGTCTTCTTTGCATCAAGGAGTGTCAAAGCCTCCTGGGTCTTGGTGAGCGCAGTGATGGCGTCTTGAGTGAGCTCGGCACGCTTTTTATCGGCTTCCCGGGCGGCCTTGTCATCTACCTGTGGCTGTGCCGCCTTGGATGCGGCAGAGGGTGCTGCAGCACCTGGGCTAGAACCTGTCGCCGATTGGGCCAGAGCCGGTCCGCTCAGTCCGACGACGACCGCCAGGGCAAGTGCGGAGAAGGTGTATTGTGGCTGTTTGATATTCATGATCTTGGGCTCCTAATTAAAGTT
This sequence comes from Stenotrophomonas sp. STEN020, assembly GCF_056760195.1. Lineage (NCBI taxonomy): Bacteria > Pseudomonadati > Pseudomonadota > Gammaproteobacteria > Lysobacterales > Lysobacteraceae > Stenotrophomonas > Stenotrophomonas sp. STEN020. The sequence continues at coordinate 78,972 of NZ_JBRREI010000009.1, read as the reverse complement.
AGTTGACTGAGATTTCAATCTGTTTCGGTTTGGCTTGCTCGGCCTTGACAAGCCGCACTTCCAGCACGCCGTCTTTCATGGAAGCCGTCACCTTGGTCGGATCAACGTTGTCAGGCAAGACAAAGCTGCGCACAAAGCGGCCATACGCACGTTCGATGCGGTGGAACTTCTTGCCCTGCTCCTCTTTTTCCAGTTTGCGCTCGCCGCTGATGGTGAGCACGCCGTTTTCCGCGCTGACGCGCACGGCATCCTTGGGGACCTCCGGCAGATCCAGCTTGAGGAGGAATGCGTTCTCATCCTCGCTGATGTCCACCATTGGTGCCCAGTCCGCCGTGGTCATGGCTTCGTTGCCGGTACGGGCGCCCTGTCGCTGGGGTGTCCCTCCCAACATCGTCGCCAGGCGGTTTTGCAATTCATCCAGTTCCCGGAAGGGGTCCCACGGAGTCAATGCAGACATATCGGTTCTCCTTGAACAATGCCGGCGAATTGGATGACGCACCGAACAGAGCCGCCGGCTTACTCTGAATGGCACCTACTACTGTTTTCAGTTCCGAACAAGTCCTTGAGTCAATTGACGGATATCGCTTTCGTCGAGCGTTTCCCGCGCCAGCAGTTCGCGCGCACAACGCTCCAGCACCGCGCGGTTGGTGTCGAGGATCCGGTAGGCGCGCTCGAACACGCCCATCACGATGTCGCGGATGGCCTGATCGATGCGCGCCTGGGTCGATTCGGCCACCCGGCAGCCGCCGTGGGCCAGTTCCGGTGTATCGAGAAAGCGTGGCCGCTGCGCCTCGAAGGCGATGTAGCCCAGTCCTTCGTCCATGCCAAAGCGGGTGATCATGTCGCGGGCGATGTCGGTGGCTCGCGCCAGATCGTCCGCCGCCCCGGTAGACAACTCGCCGAACACCAGCTTTTCGGCGGCACGCCCGCCCAGCAGTACGGCGATCTTGTGCTCGAGATCGGTACGCGTCATCAGGAAGCGGTCTTCGGTGGGGCGCTGCAAGGTGTAGCCCAGCGCGCCGATGCCGCGCGGGATGATCGAGATCTTGTGCACGGGGTCGGTGCCGGGCAGCGCCAGCGCCACCAGCGCATGGCCCATCTCGTGATAGGCCACGGTTTCCCGCTCCTTGGGATTGAGTACTCGGTTCTTCTTCTCCAGGCCCGCCACGATGCGCTCGATGGCGGCGGTGAAATCCTGCAACTCCACGGCGGACGCTTTGCGCCGGGTCGCGGCCAGCGCGGCCTCGTTGACCAGGTTCGCGAGGTCTGCACCCGAAAAGCCCGTGGTCAGCGCAGCCACCTGTTCGAGATCGATATCCTGAGCCAGCGTCACCTTCTTGACGTGGACTTTCAGGATGTCCAGCCGTCCCTTCTTGTCGGGCCGGTCCACCAGCACCTGGCGGTCGAAGCGGCCGGCGCGCAGCAGCGCCTGGTCGAGGATTTCGGGGCGGTTGGTGGCGGCGAGGATGATCAGCCCCACCGAGCTGTCGAAGCCGTCCATCTCGGTGAGCAGCTGGTTGAGCGTCTGCTCACGCTCGTCGTGGCCGCCGATGGGCCCGCCGACGCCGCGTGCACGGCCCAGCGCGTCGAGTTCATCGATGAAGATGATGGCCGGCGCCTGCCCGCGCGCCTGCTCGAACAGGTCGCGCACCCGCGCCGCGCCCACGCCGACAAACATCTCGACGAACTCCGAGCCGGAGATAGAGAAGAACGGTACCCCGGCCTCGCCCGCCACGGCCTTGGCCAGCAGGGTCTTGCCCGTGCCGGGCGGGCCAACCAGCAACACACCTTTCGGGATGCGCGCGCCGAGGCGGCCGTAATCCTGCGGATTCTTGAGGAAATCGACGATTTCGACCAGCTCGGCCTTGGCCTCATCGACACCAGCGACATCGGCAAAGGTCACGCCAGTGTTCTTCTCCATGAATACCTTGGCACGGCTCTTGCCGATGCTCAGGAAGCCGCCCATGCCCTGCTTCTCGGCGAAGCGGCGGAACAGGAAGAACCAGACGCCGAAGAAGGCCACCGCCGGCAGAATCCAGGAGAGCACATCACGTAGCCAGGTGCTTTCCACCACCCGCGCGTAAGGCACGTCGTACTTGGACAGCCGCTCGGCCAGGTCGGGTTCGACGCGAGTGGCCACGATGGTGGTCTTGCCCCGGCTGTCCGGCGATTTCAGGCGCCCGGTGACCGTGCGGTCCGACACCAGCACTTCGGCGACGCGCCCCTCGGCCAGCGCCTTCTCGAATTCGCTGTAGGGCACGGGCTCGACGGTCTTGGCCGCCTGCCAGTAGTTCTGCAGCGTCAGCAGCAACAGGCCGGCGACGATCCAGTAGCCAATGTTCCATTGATCTTTCTTTTCCATGGGCAATGTTCCTCGCAAGTCGTGCCGCTAGAGAATGGGGGTGAACAGACGGGCCACCCCGTCGCGCAAGCGGATGGCCAGCGGGCGGGCGCGCAACGCCTTCGCCGATATCTCGCCCGACGCATCACGAGCGGCATCAAAAAGGGATGACAGCCGCGTAGACAACACGGTGTCGTACACCTCCACATTGAACTCGAAGTTGAGGCGCAAACTGCGCGCATCCCAATTGGCCGAACCCAGGCAGCACCACGCTCCGTCTACCAGCATCAGCTTGCTGTGGTCGAACGGGCCCGGCCGTTCGAAGATGCGCACACCGTGCTCCAGCACCTGCCAGTAGTGGGCGCGCGCAGCCCATTGCACCGTGGGATGGTCGCCGTTTGCGGGCGTCAGCACGTCGATACGCACGCCGCGCGACGCGGCCGTGCTTAGCGCCGCCATCATGGGCTGATCGGGCACGAAGTAAGGTGTCCAGATGCGCACCGAATGCTTCGCCGCGCTCAAAGCGCCCATGAAGGTCCAGCGCAGCCGGTCCAGGGCCTCATCGGGACCGGCCTCGATGCCGCGCGCCCAAGAGGTTCCTTGCTCATCAGCCGTTGCGGGCGGTTCGCCCCAGAGACCCTCGTTGAGCCGCTCGCCCGTGGTATCGCACCAATCGTCGGTGAAGCACCGCATCAGATGCGCAACCACCGGCCCGCGCAGACGAAAGTGCAAATCGTGACAGGCCCGGCCCGGCGCATCGGGCCGCCAATACGGGCTGAAGATGTTCATGCCGCCGGTGAAACCCGTCTCGCCATCGATCACCAGCAGCTTGCGGTGATTGCGCAGATGCGCAGCATGCAGGCGCGCGGGAATCAACGTCGGGTTGAACGTCGCCGCCGGAACGCCGGCGCGCTGCAAGGCGCGGTAGGCGCTGCGGGGCGTCCAGCGGGCATACACGTCGTCGATCAGCACCCGCACTTGCACGCCGCGCTCATGAGCCCGGCGCAGCGCATCGACGAACTGCGCCCCGATGCCTTGGCTGTCGAAGATGTACGAGGCCAAGGCGACGCTGTACCGCGCCGATTCGATGGCGGCGAGCATGGCCGGGTAGGCCTGCTCGCCATCGACAAGCGGCTCGATGCGGTTGCCGCCGGTCAGCGACTGGCCGGTGGCGCGTCCCACCAGGTGGGCCAGACCGGCAAGCGGCGGCGATACAGCCTCGGGCATCGTGGGCGAGAGGTCCTGCCGAACAGCAGGATCTGCCCCCGGGAAGAGCCGCCGCGCCCGCCGCTGGTAACGGTTGATGCCGAACAGCCCATACAGCAGCGAACCGCCCAGCGGCAACAAGGCGATCAGCAGTACCCACAGCGTGGCCGATCGAGGGTCACGCTTGTAGATGACCGCGTGCCCCGCTGTGGGGATAGCGACCGCCAGCGACACGAGGGTGGCTGCCCATGTCAGCCCGTTGGGGTCGGACACGACAGCCTCCCCATGACTCAAGATTCGCCGCCCGCTGACTTCTTCTTGCGCGCAGGCTTGCTCGCGTCGCTAGGCGGCGTCTCGGCCGCGTTCGCGGCATCGGGCTTCTCAGGCTCGGCCGGCTTCGCGGGTGGCTCCTGGCGCTCGAAGACCACCCGTTCGGCCTTGTCGTCCCAGCGGGCGCTGGCGTGATCGGCCTTGCCGATACCGCCACCCAGCATCTCGCGCGCCAGTGCCGTCTCCAGCTCGCTGCGGATCAGCCGCTTGAGCTCACGCGCGCCGAACTCGGGCTTGTAGCCTTCCTCCGCGAAGTGATCGATCAAGGTCTGATCGAAGGTCAGCGTCACGCCCTGGCTGGCGGCGTTGCGGGCCACACGATCGAGCTGCAGGCCGACGATATGGCGGATCTCCTCCTTGCCCAGCGCATGGAAGACGATGATCTCGTCGATGCGGTTGAGGAACTCGGGGCGGAAGTGTCCGCGCAGCACGTCCATCACCTCGCCCTTGGTCTTCTCGTATTCCTCGCCGGCGGCGCCACGGGCCTTCAGCCGACGCTGGATGATGTCCGAGCCCAAGTTCGAGGTGGCGATGATGATGGTATTGGTGAAATCCACCACCCGGCCCTTGCCGTCGGTGAGCCGCCCGTCGTCGAACACCTGCAGCAGGATGTTGTAGACGTCGGGGTGAGCCTTCTCGATCTCGTCCAGCAGCAACACGCTGTAGGGTTTGCGCCGCACCTTCTCGGTGAGCTGGCCGCCCTCGTCATAGCCCACATAACCCGGAGGCGCCCCCACCAGGCGTGCCACGGTATGGCGTTCCCCGTACTCGGACATGTCGATGCGCAGCAGCGCACCTTCATCGCCATAGATGGACTCGGCCAGCGCCTTGGCGAGCTCGGTCTTGCCCACGCCGGTCGGCCCGAGGAACAGAAAAGTCGCCACCGGCTTGCTGCCTTCGCGCAGGCCCGCGCGCGACAACCGCACGGCATCGGCCACCGCGCGCACCGCTTCGTCCTGGCCCACCAGGCGCTCGTGCAGCCGCTGCTCCAGATGCAGCAGCTTCTCGCGTTCTTCCACCGTCAGCTCGTTGACCGGAATGCCGGTCAGGCGCGAGACGATCTGCGCGACATGCTCGGCCTTGACTTCGGCGCTGCCCGAGGCGCGCTCGCGCTCCCAATCCTCGACGAGCTTCTTGAGTTCGGCCTCTTTGGCCTCGATGCGCTTGCCGAGCTCGGCGGCCTTGTCGTACTGCTTGCGCGAAGCCGCATAGTCCTGCTCACGCCGCAACTGATGCAGTTCGGACTCCAGCTCTTGCACCGCCACCGGGCGCGCCGTGGCCGACAGCTTCACGCGTGCGGCTGCCTGGTCGAGCAGGTCGATGGCCTTGTCCGGCAAAAAGCGCGCGGTGATGTAGCGGTCGGACAACTCGGCGGCGGCGATGATCGCATCCTCGGTGATGCTGACCTTGTGGTGCGCCTCGAAGGTGTCGCGCAGGCCGCGCAGGATCATCATGGTCTGCGCTACCGTCGGCTCGGGCACCATCACCGGCTGGAAGCGACGCTCCAGCGCGGCGTCCTTCTCGATGTACTTCTGATACTCGTTGAGCGTGGTAGCGCCGATCAGGTTCAGTTCGCCGCGCGCCATCATCGGCTTGAACACGTTGGCCACGTCCAGCCCGCCTTCGCCGCCACCCTGGCCTGCACCGACGATGGTGTGCACCTCGTCGATGAAGAGAATCAGCTCGCCCTGGTGCTCGGTCACTTCCTTGAGCACCTTCTGCACGCGCTCCTCGAACTCGCCGCGGTACTTGGCGCCTGCCACCATGGCGTTGATGTTGAGTTCGACCAGACGCTTGTCGCGCAGCGTCTCGGGCACTTCGCCGGCGACCATGCGCTGCGCCAGCCCTTCGACGATGGCGGTCTTGCCGACGCCGGGCTCGCCGATCAGCACCGGGTTGTTCTTCTTGCGCCGGGCCAGCACTTCGATGGTCGTCTCGATCTCCTGCGCGCGGCCGATGACCGGATCGAGCTTGCCCTCGCGCGCCATCTTGGTGAGGTCGCGCGAATACTTGTCAAGTTCCGGCGTGTTGGTCGGCGTCTCGGCGCGGCCATCCTCGGCCCCTTTGCCGACCACCTTGCTTACCTGCTGGCGCAGCGCTTGCGGCGTGAGGCCGTAACGGCGCAGCAGGTTGGCCGCCAAACCTTCGCCTTCCTCGGCGAGTCCGATCAGGAAATGCTCCGGCCCGACATAAGAGTGGCCGAGTTCGTTGGAGGCCACGAAAGCACGGCTGAGCGCGTCCTTGACCCGGGGCGACACGCCGATCTCGCCCTCGAACGGCTTATCGCCGCGCTTGGCTTCGGATTCGATCTGGCGCTTTAGGTCATCGACCTTGATCTTGAACTGCCCCAGGATGGTCTTGACCACGTCGCTGTCGGATAGCGCCAGCAGCAGGTGTTCGGTATCGACTTCGGCGCGCCCGAACTCTGCAGCGTGTCGGGCGGCCTCCTGCAATAGGGCCTCGGACTGTTCGCTGATACGGCTGGCGAGCCCACTGCCGCGACGGCGCGCGGTGCCCGTACCGGCCGGGGCGGGTTCGCCGAACGAGGCATCGACGACCTCGTCGGTATCGGCCGCCATGGACGGTGCGTCGTCACCGATGCGGAAGAAGTCGCTGCCAAGGAAGTCTTCGAACAGCCCGCTGCGCGAGCCGAACAAGGCTTCCAGCGGTGAGACGGTGCGCTTTTGCTGGCGCACCAGTTGGCGATAGTGATCGTCACACAACAGCATGGTGCTGAGGCGACCATTGAGATTGGCTTCCACCCGCACCGTGGCGGGCTGGCCGCAGACTTGGCATTGTTTTCTGGCCATGCTGATGCTCCTGTAAAGATTGATCTGACGAGGCACCGCCGATCACGGTGCCTCATCTCTTTGTGGTTTTTGAGAAAAACGCGCTGCCCCGCGTCAGCCGTTGATCGGGATCGAGCGCCCCTGCTTGGGCGTACTGGCCTCGCGCTTTTCCATCGTGATCGTGAGCACGCCGTTCTTGAAAGCGGCCTTGATCGTGTCCTGGTTGGCATCGGCCGGCAGGTTCAGAGCGCGCTGAAAGCTGCCGTAGGAGCGCTCCACCCGATGGAAACCGCCGTCTTTCGTTTCCTGCTCCTGACGCTTTTCACCGCGCACCAGCAGCACGTCGTTGTCGAGCGTGATCTGGATGTCTTTTTCCTCGATGCCGGGTACTTCCAGGGCGATCTTGTACTGCTTGTCGGTCTCCTGGATGTCCAGCGCCGGCTTCAGCATGCCCGGCCAGTCCGACGGCCAGCGTGGCATGGCCAGCGTCGGGAAACCGAAGCCTCGAAACGCGTCGTCGAACAGGCGGTCGATCTCGCGATGCAATTGCAGGATGGGACTGACGGGCCCACCCGCCACCGGCAGGTCATTGCGCTGCACCGGCAGCGAGGCAGTGCTCTGTTGTTCTTCCTGCTCCTTCTTGAACCAGTTCCAGGGAGCCAATTTCTTGAAATCAATGTCCATGTCACACCTCCAGAAGAAAAATTGAAGACTCTCGCTCACTCCGTTTACCTGCGGCGACGGACAGCGCGCCCAGACGACACGGAGTGTTCCGCTGACTTTGGCTGCTCATCTGTGCGTATCACCTCCTTCTTTCTGCCTGCTTGGATCTGATCATTGATCCATCGATCGATTTCACTTTGACGAAACCGCCACGTCCCGCCGACCTTGAAGGCCGGAATTTCCCCGTGCGCGGCGAGCCGGTAGAGCGTCCGCTTGCCGACTTTCAAGTAGGCAGCCAACTCGTCGAGTGTGAAGATCGCCTGCTGGCGCGCTGTCATACCACCCCCACAAGTTCCGTCGTCACGCGGCCTCGCCTGAGGAAGTTCTTGCAAGACTTTGCAAGATACTGCGCCTAACATGCCAAAAGTCAAGAGTCAACATCCAGCGATCTGCTGGCCGATTGATGTGACTCAATCGTAAGCAGCCAGGAAACAAATGTTGGCTGCCAGCGCGATGGTGCTCCCCAAGTCATCAATCTGCAGCCATGTGAAAGGGGAAGTCCATGAACGAGATTGCCCGAGTCGGGGTGGATCTGGCCAAGCGGGTTATCTAGGTGCATGCGGTGGATGCGCGCGTGGTGGTTGCCAAGGCGCTGGCCGCTGACAAGTTTGCGGCCTGGTGCGCGGAGCTGCCTCCCGGCTGCCTGGTGGCCCTGGAGGCCTGCGGCGGTGCGCATCACTGGGCACGCAAGCTGCGCGGCTATGGGCTGGATGCGCGGCTGATTGCAGGCCACTTCGTCACGCCCTACCGCATGGCCGGCAAGGGTCGCAAGAACGATTCGGCCGATGGGCAACCCGCCCGCACATGCGCTTCGTGCCGGTGAAGACGCCGGCGCAGACGCTGCTGACCACCCATCAGCTGCGCAAACCTCCCGATTCACTCACGCAGCTGATTCCTGCTTGCCTAGGGACGACCATGTAAGCCGCAGATGGTCGGAGTCCTTTGCGACCAGCACCTACGTGAGCAGCCCGGAGGTGGGGATGCCCTTGGCGATGATCTCCGCCGGGACTGGCGCCTGGGTCAGCGTTCGGCACCTGTGCGCAGGTCCACTTGCCGCGGATGTGGCACTCTACCGTGAATACGCCCGGTGTGTTGTCCAGCTTCTCGCTGATGCGCTTGAGCGCACAGCCGCACGCGCAGCGAGTGTTCTCGGGCTCGTGGTGGCAGTCCACGCGCGGCAGGTCCGCCGGCAAGGCGGTGCGCTTAGGCATCGCGCCAGGCGTAGCCGGCGGCTTCTTCTTGCCCAGCAGTTCCTGGAGCTGCGCCTCAGCCGCGGCAAGGTCGGCGTCCAGAGCCTCGTCGAACAGCGCGCGTTGTTCGGCATCGAGCTGCTCGCTATTCTTGCCGAACTTCAGGCGTCGCAGCTGGGCGATCTCGAACGAGAGCTTCGCCGTAGGCGCTGACATGGGCGAAAAGCATCCGAGCATCACCCCCCAGGATGGCTCTCATCTCGATACAGAGGTGAATCCTCCGCACTATTCGGCTCCCTACGATGATATGGACTGATCACATCGGTAGGGAGAAAGCATGAACTTACGCCATCTTCGCTGCTTCATCGCCGTAGCCGAGGAACTGCACTTCGGCCGGGCTGCTCGACGGCTGCACATCGAACAGTCTCCACTGTCGCGCACGATCCGCCAGATGGAGGCGGATTTAGGGGTGCCGCTGCTCAACCGCTTGCCACGCAGTGTTCGTCTCACACCGGCGGGACAGGTCTTCCTCGAAGAAGCCCGGCGCGTACTGCTGGCCTTCGAGCAAGCGCAGACCAAGGCACGCGCCGCAGCGAACCAGCGGAACACGCTGCGCATCGCACTATCTGGTGACATGGGGCAGGCCCGCTTGTCGGCGTTGCTTGCGCTTTGCCGCGAGGAGGCACCACAGGTCGGCATTCGGATATTTGAAACGCCACTGGCGCAGTTGGTGACTGGACTGCGCAACGACTTGTATGACGCAGGTTTTGCATTGGCTGGTGAAATGGACGCCGGCATCGTCGCCATGCCGGTGTGGCGAGACCCGCTGGTGGTGGCTTTGCCCGCCAGGCATCCGCTGCTGGCTTTCAAGGAAGTGCCGCTGGAGGAAGTGGCGAGCTATCCGCTGGTGCTGTGCGATCCCCAGGTCTGCGAAGGTTGCAGCCGGCAGCGCGAACGGCTGCTCCGCACGGTGGATGCGCAGCCGACGGTAGCCGAGTACGTCAAGACCCATTCCCTGATGCTGGCCCTCGTGGCCGCCGGCTACGGCGTGGGCTTTTCGAGCGCGGCGCATCTGGCGGGTTGCCATCAGGCCGATGTCGTCGTGCGGCCGCTGGCCGACGAGACCGCTTCGCTGACGACCTATCTACTGCGACCCGAAGGCGAAATCATGGAGCCGCTGCGGCAGTTCATCGACCGCGTGGAGCGTGTCGGACGCCCGCAAGGCACCGATCAACGCCCGATGTGACGCGGGGATTTTGGACGGTACGATTCCCTTTCGGTCTGGACCTTGACCCGCATTGCATCGGCGGCCGACCTTTTGCGTCACGGGCATGGATGGCGAATCGGGCCTATCCACCCGGCATCAAGCAAGGCACCTTCAAGCTGTCGAGGTCACAGCAGTGACGCAGAACGCATGAGCCCTTGCTGGATGCAAACCGGCTCAGCCGGAAGTCGCATTGGCGCTTTACCCCGCCCGTATTCCTACGAAAACTTTGCCCTGGTTTTCCGGTAAAGCGCGGCATCCCTTCCTGATCGAACTTGGATGCGCGGCTTTTCAGACCGTTGCGCCGGTAACAAGATTTTTCGCAGGTGCATTATGGTTGAGGTGTAGCGGGCACCGCAAGGAGGTTTGCCCCCTGCGTAACGCTCGGCGACATCGCCGCACCCAACGTCCACCACGATGCCGACCGGCTCGCGCTTTATCGGGTTCTTTGGGCAATCGCTGCGCCCATGTGGGCCGCGCGCGCTTGCCATGTGTCGATCCGACGATGGGAAGAGCGCGTTATGCCGAAATCGAGCAGCCACGCCTTTGGCGCAAAGACGTACTACCGACCGATCGAGGCGGCCGTCCGCTGGTGCGGTCTCCTGCGCTTCGAGCAGCGTATTCTGGAGGCGCTGGAGCAGCGTGCCATGCCGGAGCCCGGCGAATTCCCGCGCTGGCCGCTGCTGCGCCTGTATGCCGAGCGCATCTTCGACGCGCTGACGCATGGCGAATTGCCCGGTGGCAAGGCCGGCATCGTGCTGGACTCGCAGCGGCCGGCGCTCGACGACCCCGAGTTGACCGTGCGCCACGTGGACTTGAAAGCGTGGATGTCGCAGTTCTACCCCGGCGATCGGCCGGGGTTTTTGTTTGACGGCATCGAACGCGCGGTGCATCCGGCGGTGAGCGTGGACACGCTCAACATTCTGCTGGCCGATCGCGAAGCAGCGAAGTCGCAACTTGCCGAACTTGCCCTGGTGCATGAAACGCTGCGCACCGCGCACGAAGCACTGGCGAAGGAACATGCCACGCGCGCGGCCAACGACGAACAGGCGCGCGAGCCTGGCCTGCGCAGCGAGACGACTTACCTCAACATCATCGGCGGACTGCTGACGCTGCTGCTGGGCAATTCGCCGTCAGGCGCGGCCTATTCGTCGTTCCGCAGCATGGATGCCGTGGTCAGCGCGCTGATCGCACACCATGAGGGGCGGCCGGGTCTCAGCGAGCGGACGCTGTGGAGCAAGCTCGCGCAGGCGCGGCGCCACCTGGAGGCGTCGCGCTGACGACGCGGCCAGCATGATGCCGATGCGGCGCACTGCAATTGCAGTCGCTGCTTCTGCAATTGCAGTGATTTCGGCGACCGCGGTGTATTGAATACGAGGCACTTTCCGAACAGCGCCAGTGAGCGTCAAGGAGTGTCTCTCATGTCTTCGCAGACCACCGCGCCGGCAGTGCCGGCCGAGCACCGCATCCTGCGTCGCGCCGAAGTCGAGGCCAAAACCGGCTTCAAGCGCGCGCACATCTACAGCCTGATGAAAGAAGGCAAGTTCCCCAAGGCGCTGCGCTTGGGCGTGCGCGCCGTGGGCTGGGACTCGGCGGAGGTCGAGCAGTGGATCGCCGATCGCCTCGATGAGCGCGCCTGACGCTTTTCCTCGGTACATGCCATTCAACCGGGAGAGGCCCATGCAGGTGGTGTCCATCATTTCGACCAAGGGCGGCGTCGGCAAGACCACGACGGCGGCCAACCTGGGCGGCTTCGCAGCCGACACCGGGCTGCGCGTGCTGCTGCTGGACCTGGACGTGCAGCCCACGCTGTCGAGCTACTTCACGCTGGCCGAGCGCGCGCCGGCCGGCATCTACGAGATGCTGGCCTACAACGAGCAGCGCGCCGAGCAACTGGTGTCGCGCACCGCGATCGAGCGGCTTGACCTGGTGCTCTCGAACGACGACCGCGGCGAGCTGAACACGCTGCTGCTGCACGCGCCCGATGGCAGATTGCGGCTGCGCCACCTGCTGCCCACGCTGGCGCCGCACTACGACCTGCTGCTGATCGACACCCAGGGCGCGCGCAGCGTGCTGCTGGAGATGGCGGTGCTGGCCTCGAACTTGGCGCTTTCGCCGGTGACGCCGGAAATCCTCGCGGCGCGCGAGCTGCGGCGCGGCACGCTGCAACTCATCGAGGACATCGCGCCGTACCGCCACCTCGGCATCGAGCCGCCGCCGCTGCACCTGCTCATCAACCGCGTGCATCCGGTGTCGTCGAATGCGCGGCTGATCCAGCAGGCGCTGCGTCAGGTATTCCAGGAGCAGCCTGGCGTGCGCGTGCTGGACACCGACGTGCCGGCGATTGAAGCCTATCAGCGCGCCGCGACGCGCGGACTGCCGGTGCATCGGGTGGAATACCGCCAGCCGGCGGGCCGCACGGCACCTGCCGCATTGGAGACCATGCGCGCGCTGGCCGGCGAGCTGTTCCCGGCGTGGCAGGAGCGCTTTGCGCTCGTCACCGGCCGAGGCGACGCGGGAGGGGCCGGCCATGGCCAGCGCACATGACCTGGCCCGCGGCCACAAGCGGCTGCGAGGGCTGATCGAGTTCGCCCTGGGAGAAGGTTGGAAGGTGGTGCGCACCCGCGGCGGGCACCTGCTGTTCACGAAGCAAGGCTGCGCGCCGATCTACACCAGCTCGACGGCGAGCGACCACCGCGCCGAGCGCAACGCCCGTGCGCAGCTTCGCCGCGCCGACCGACAGGCGGCCCAGGGTGTTGCAGCATCTCAGGAGAATGGCCGTGGCTGACCTGACGCCGCAGGACATGGCCGCCAATCTGCTGGCCTCGGGCTTCGAGCGCAACGGCCCTTCGGTCGCGGCCCTGAGCGACCCCATCGCCGACACGCCGATGGTGGTGACGCTGGACCAGTTGCGCCCCTACGACCACGACCCGCGCGTGACGCGCAACCCGGCCTACGAGGACATCAAGGCCTCGATCCGCGAACGCGGGCTCGATGCGCCGCCCGCGATCACGCGCCGGCCCGGCGAACCGCACTACATCATCCGCAACGGCGGCAACACGCGCCTGGCGATCCTGCGCGAGCTGTGGAGCGAGACGAAAGACGAACGGTTCTTCCGCATCCCCTGCCTGTTCCGCCCGTGGCCGCAGCGCGGCGAAGTGGTGATGCTGACCGGGCACCTGGCCGAGAACGAGTTGCGCGGCGGGCTCAGCTTCATCGAGCGGGCCTTGGGCGTGGAGAAGGCGCGCGAGTTCTACGAGCAGGAAATGGGGCGGGACAGCGGCCAGCCGCTGTCGCAGAGCGAGCTGGCGCGGCGGCTTACGGCCGATGGCTTCCCGCTGCCGCAGTCGCACATCAGCCGCATGCAGGACGCCGTGCACTACCTGCTCCCGGCGATCCCCACGCTGCTGTACGGCGGGCTCGGCCGGCATCAGGTGGAACGGCTCGCGGTGCTGCGCAAGGCCTGCGAACGCACCTGGGAGCGGCGTGCCCTGAGGCGCAACCTGTCGATGGACTTCGCTACGCTGTTCCAGGACGTGCTGGCGCAGTTCGACACGCAGCCCGACAACTTCTCACCGCAGCGGGTGCAGGACGAGCTGGTCGGCCAGATGGCCGAGCTGCTGGAAGCGGACTACGACACGCTGAGCCTGGAAATCGACGACAGCGAGAGCCGGCAGCGCGCATTGACCAGCGATCCTGCGCCGCTGCAGGCGGCAAGACCTGCGGTGCCGGCCGGGCCACCGCGACCACCGTCACCGCCTTCGCTGCCGCCCGGCCCCTCGGTGCAGTCGTCGGAGCCTGGCCCTGGCCAGGCTGCGCAGGCCGGTTCCACGCCGGCCGCCAGCGACAAGGGCATGCAGCAGGATGACGAACGCCTGCAGGGTCACATCGTGTCCCCGGCCCCGACCACCGAACGCCTGCAATCCATCCAGCGCATGGTGGCCGATCAGATGGGCGACAAGCTGCCCGACTTCGAGGCCGACGCGCTGCGCGCGATCCCTGTGCAGGCGGGCGGGCTCTACCCCATCTCGGATGTCTGGTACATCGAGCCCGGCCTGGATGTGCCGGATCGGCTGCGGGTGCACATCGCGCAGTTCGCGCGCGAGATCGCCGAGGAAGCCGACGTGGCCGGGCAGGTCGAACCCAGCGAAGGCGGCATGGGCTTCGTCTGCGTGGCGCCCCCGGCGGTGCGCGCATTGCCTCCGTTCGCGTGTGCGGTGCTGACCTTGCTGCATGCGCTGTGCGCCGCGCCCCGACCCGCCCCCGGCTTCGATGGCGCCCGGCTGGCCGACGACCTGGCGGCCTTGCTGCATGGCGGCGGCGCATATCCGCGCCTGAGCGATGCCGGGCTGGTAAAGCTGTTCCGGCTGCTGCGCATGGCGCGCCGGCTGCTGGATCTGGAGACCGGCGCGGCCTCCAGCAACCCCGGCCACGGCGCCTGAGCAGAGGCCATCATGTCGGCACCGCATCCGCTCAACCAGGCCGTCATCGCACAGGCGCTGCACGACCTGCGCAATGGGCAACTGCGGCGCTGCAAGGCGATGGGCTTCGGCGAGGAGGAGCTGGACGCGCTCAAGCACCCCGAACTCGTGAGCATGCTGGTGAACGCCACGGTGTCGTGGTGTTCGGTGTCGGTGAACCGCGATGTGCTGAAGCGGCTGCTGAGCCAAGTGCACGACGTGGAGCGAGAGATCGCGACGGTCGACCGCATGCTGCGCCTGGGCGCCAGCACGGAGATGGTCAGCCGCTTCTACGGGCTTACGCACCAGGAGGTGGCCCTGCGCCGCGACATCCTCGGCCTGCCCAAGCGCAAGGGGCGGCATCCGGTGCTGGACGAGGCGCAGGACACGGCGCTGTGGAAGCAGTGGAAGGCCGGCGTCATGGAGCGCGGCATCGCGCTGGACGATGAGGTGGCGATGCTGACGCTGACCATGGACCTGGCCGAGACCTTGAACCTGCCGATGTCGGTGATCTGGTCGGCGATACGCAACTGGATCGACCAGGGGCTGGTGTAGGCCATGGCGACCGGCGGCGCACCCCGGCGCGATGGCCCCGTGGCGCTGTCGGCACTGTTCGACGACGCGCTGCGGGAACTGGTGCCACGGGCACCGCCGACACCGCCAGCCCCGCGCGGCGCTGCTGCTGCATCGCCGGCCGCGCCGGTCAGCGACGGCTTCCTCTACAGCGGCAACCGGCACGAGAGCGTGCCGCGTGCGCTGTTCCTCGACCGGCGCCTGACGCCGCTGGAGCGCAACGCCTGGCAGGTGCTCCGCCTGCAGCTCCAGAGCGACGGCGTGACGGCGTTCCCGACCTACGACCAGCTTCGCCCCTACCTCGCCTCGATGCCCTGCGCGGCGCAGGCCTCGCACGAGACCGTGGCGCGCGCCTTGACGCTGCTGCGGCTGACGCGCTGGCTGAGCCTGGTGCGACGGCGCCGCGACCCGAAGACCGGGCGCATCCTGAGCAACCTCTACATGCTGCACGACGAACCGCTGACACCCTTCGAGGCGATGCAGCTCGACCCCGACTACCTCGGCCTGGTCGGCCAGGCGCTGACCCATGCGGCGAAGGCGGTGCAGATCGTCGGCATGAACACCCTGCGCGAGATCGCCGAAGACCCGATGCTCAACGGCCGCACGCTGCCCACGCGGCTGCAGGTGCTGGCACTGCGCATGGCGCGCAACGAATGGGCGGACGCGAGTTATCCACAAGCGCCTGTGGATCACGAATCCGAAGAAGGCCAGGACGGCCTGCTTCGGAATCTCGAAGGCCCGTCTTCGGAATCCGAAGCAGGGCTGAAATCCGCGCCAGACGGCTCACTTCGGAATCCGAAGGAGGACCGTACTGTACGTATGGATCGTATAAATCAAGTACGTACAGTACCGCGCGCGAAGTCGTTGCAGCACCTGCGCCTGCCCGAGCGCCTGCTGCGCTTGAAGGACGAGCAGCAAAGCGGCGCGATGGTGGCCTTGCAGCAGGTGGACGAGTCGCTGCGGCAGGCGGTGTTGGACGAATGGGATGCGCGCTGCCGCAACAGCGCGGTACGCAACCCGGCCGGCTATCTGTTCGGCATCATCCAGAAGGCGATCCGCGGCGAGTTCAACGCCTGGGCCGGCGAAGGCGGTTCGCCATCGACGCCGCCTGCGCCGCCGCCACGGCCAGCCGCACCGGCACCGTCTGCACCGCCACCGCCCGCGCCGAACGGCCCTGGCCGCGAGGCAGCGCGGGCCTACCTGGCGAAACTGCGTTCAACCCTGGGCGATTCCTGAGCAGCTATCCCCAGGGGATAGCTGGGACACGAAGCCTTCCAGGCATCGGCTTCGGTTCTGTCATGCGTCGCACGGTCGCAGCCCGGCGCGGACCTATCCCCTGGGGATAGACGGAACACGCGACCTTCCGGGGCGACAACCGGGAGCGCACCCGCTGCGGTTTGTTGACTGACGCCCTTCCGGGCGATGCCGATGCTGGCGGCTCGTTCCCGTACCGCGAGTCGTCACCATGGCCAATGAATCCCAGCCGCCCCTGCAGTTGAATCTCGGATCGCTGCGCAGCGCGATGTCGCTGACGCTGCACACCCACCACGCTTCACGCATCTGGCATGGCCGAGCGCCTGCCGAGGGCCGGCCCGGGATCATCGGCCTGAACGGATACATCAGCGTGATGAACAAGATGAAGCGCGGCGCCGAGCAGGACGATCCCTACTCGGATTTCTGGATGCTGCGCATCGAGGACAAGCTGACGCAGACCAAGGACAGCTTGCAGGCGCTGCGTGAGCAGGTGGACCAGGCGCTGGCCGACGTGCCGCCCGCGCTGTCGCTGGGCGAGAACATGAACGTGCAGCCCGTGAAGCTGCCGCTGTTCGTCAATGCGCAGCTCGGCTTCATGGCGGTGTACCTGCTGGCCGACTACGACGACCTGGCCCGCAAGCTGATCCTCGCCCACCACACCGCGCTGATCGACCGCAGCACGCTGGAACGCTGGCTCAACGACGGCGCGCATGCGCTGCGCAGCCTGTTCTCGCTGGCACAGCAGTACCGCTACTCCGGCGCGACGCGCGACGACTTCGCCTCGAAGAACGCGGTGGCGCGGGCGGCGCTGGAGAAGTTCGGCGAGTTGCCGCAGGACGTGCTCGAAGGCACGCGCCGCTCGCGCTTTGCGCCACCGATCGCACGGCGGTCGGGCAAGCCTGGTACAGCCGCGGATGCCGCACCCAGCGCTGGCGCAGCCGACGTGGCGGACGACGACCACGACCATGACGGCGAAGGCACGAAGGCATGACAGCATCGTCTTCCACCGGCCAACCGGCGCGCTTCCTGCCGCTGGAACAGGCGGACTTCCAGCGCCTGGAACACGGCTCCTACCTAAAAGGCCTTTTACAGCCTTTTAAAGGTAAGGGGAGTCTGGAGGCCTGGGCCAACCAGTGCACGGCGCTGCGCGACGACTTAATCGGGCTGGCGCAGCGGCGCGTGCTGCAACAGGCGCGGGCCTACCCCTTCTCGCTGCTCGACGTGCAACTGGCCCAGCAGACCACTGGCGCAGGCACGACCTTCCTGCGCTGGCGCAACCACGACCGTTCTTCCATGGGCGTGGCGCTGTGGGAATCGCTGCTCGACCGCCCGGCGACGCCGGCCTCGCTGATCGACGACCTGTACGCGATGGAGCTGCAGCGCATCGCTTTGAACATGCAGATCAGCCTCCTTCACACGCTGGGCCGCCAGGCCCAGGAGTGCGCCAGCAAGGCCGCGCAGGCCGAAGCGGCTTACCTGCGACGTGTCCACGGGCATGCCGCGTCGGTTCCATCCACCACCCCCAAGGAGTCTCCATGAGCACGCACTTCGTCGGCGAGGGCAACATCGGTTCCGCGCCGGACTATCGCGAATTCCCTAACGGCAACGACGAGCCGCGCCGGCTGCTGCGCCTGAACGTCTACTTCGACAACCCGATCCCAAAGAAGGACGGTGAATTCGAGGACCGCGGCGGCTTCTGGGCGCCGGTGGAGCTGTGGCACCGCGACGCCGACCACTGGAAAGACCTGTACCAGAAGGGCATGCGCGTGCTGGTAGAAGGCCGCACGGTGAAGGACGAGTGGGAGGACGCCGACGACAACGAGCGCACGACCTTCAAGATCGAGGCCCGCCGCATCGGCATTCTGCCGTACCGCATCCAGGCCGTGACCCTCAGCGCCAGGACGCTGGAACCCGAGGCCGCAGTACCGCCGCCGAAGGAGACCAAGGGGACGAAGGCGTCGAAGGAAACCAAGGCCAAGGGCTGATTCCCCGCAGGGGGCGGCTGTAGCAACCGTCAGACGCCCGCCATGCACCAGCTATCCCCAGGGGATAGCTCCAGGGTGTTCCACCGGGTTCCAGCCGCCCTCCCGAAACGACGCTCCCGCTGCGCCAGCCGTTGCGGCTTCGCGCATGCCGCTGCGGCAACGCATCGCCTGCCGATCACAAAGCGGTGTCTGCGCCAATCGGCTTCCTTGCTGCCGTCATCCGCTGGCCCGGCCAAGCTGGGGCCATCCGATGACCGCACACTTCCAAGGAGGCTTCATGCGCGTGTTCCTGTGCGAGAAGCCGTCCCAGGGCAAGGACATCGCCCGTGTGCTGGGCGCCGGCCAACGCGGCAACGGCTGCTACAGCGGTGCGGGTGTCGTCGTGACCTGGTGCATCGGTCATCTGGTCGAAGCGGTTCCGCCCGAAGGCTACGGCGAGCAGTACAAGCGCTGGGGCATCGAGCAACTGCCTATTCTTCCCGAGCGTTGGCGTGTCGAGCCCAAGGCGGCGACCGCGGCGCAGTTCAAGGTCGTGCAGCAGCTCGTCGCCAAGGCGGGCGAACTGGTGATCGCGACCGACGCCGACCGCGAGGGCGAGATGATTGCCCGCGAGATCATCGAGCTGTGCGGCTACCGCGGCCCGATCCAGCGCCTGTGGCTGTCGGCGCTCAACGATGCGTCGATCCGCAAGGCCCTGGGCACGCTCAAGCCGTCCGCCGAGACACTGCCGCTGTACTTCTCCGCGCTCGCCCGATCGCGTGCCGACTGGCTGATCGGGATGAACCTGAGCCGCCTGTTCACGCTGCTGGGCCGCCAGGCCGGCTACAACGGCGTGCTGTCGGTCGGGCGCGTGCAGACGCCGACGCTCAAGCTGGTCGTGGACCGTGATCGCGAGATCGCACGCTTCGTCTCGGTGCCGTTCTGGGCCATCGAGGTCGCGCTCTCGCATGCAGGCCAGTCCTTCGTTGCAAGCTGGACGCCGCCACAGGGCAGCACCGACGACGCCGGCCGCTGCTTGCAGCAGCCGGTGGCGCAGCAGGCCGCCGAACGCCTGCGCGCGGCCGGCACCGCCCAGGTGCTGTCGGTAGAGACCGAGCGCGTGCGCGAAGGCCCGCCGCTGCCGTTCGACCTCGGCACCTTGCAGGAAGTGTGTTCCAAGCAGTTGGGCCTCGACGTGCAGGAGACGCTGGACATTGCCCAGGCGCTGTACGAGACGTACAAGGCAACGACCTATCCGCGCTCGGATTCGGGCTACCTGCCCGAGAGCATGCTGGCCGAGGTGCCGGCCGTCCTCGACAGCCTGGTCAAGACCGATCCCGGTCTGCGGCCGCTGATCGACCGCCTGGACCGCCAGCAGCGTTCGCGGGCCTGGAATGACGGCAAGGTCACGGCGCACCACGGCATCATTCCGACGTTGGAGCCGGCCAATCTCTCGGCGATGAGCGACAAGGAGCTGGCCGTCTACCGGCTGATCCGCGCCCATTACCTCGCGCAGTTCCTGCCGCACCACGAGTTCGACCGGACGGTGCCGCAGCTCACGTGCGGCGGGCAGTCGCTGGTGGCGGTCGGCAAGCAGATCGCGGTGGCCGGATGGCGCCAGGTGCTGGCGGCGCCTGAGCCCGAGGACGGTGACGGTGACGGTGACGGTGAGGATGCACAGCGCGGACAGGTGTTGCCGGCGCTGCAGACAGGTGCCGCCTGCCAGGTCGGCCAGGTCGAACTGAAGGCGTTGAAGACGCTGCCGTCCAAGCCCTACACGCAAGGCGAGCTGGTCAAGGCCATGAAGGGCGTCGCAAAGCTCGTGACCGACCCGCGCCTGAAGCAGAAGCTCAAGGACACCACGGGCATTGGCACCGAGGCCACGCGCGCCAACATCATCAGCGGGCTGCTGGCCCGCGGTTATCTGTTGAAGAGGGGTCGGTCCATCCGCGCGTCGGATGCCGCCTTCACGCTGATCGACGCCGTGCCTGCGGCCATCGCCGACCCGGGCACCACGGCGGTGTGGGAGCAGGCGCTGGACATGATCGAGGTCGGCCAGATGACGCTGGACACCTTCATCGCCAAGCAATCGAGCTGGGTCGCCCAGCTCGTGCAGCAGTACCGCGGCGCCACGCTGAACCTCAAACTGCCGCCCGCACCGAGCTGCCCGCAGTGCGGCGCACCGATGCGCCAGCGCAGCGGCAGGAGCGGCGCGTTCTGGTCTTGCAGCCGCTACCCGGACTGCAAGGGCACGCAGCCGGTCGAAGATACCGGAGCAGGCAAGCGCGGCGCATCCAGCCGTGCATCAGGCCCACCGCGTCGGCGCCCCAGGGCGAACTGACGCCCCCATCTCCCTCTGCCACGCCGGCTGCTGCCGACGGCGGGGCAAACCTCCCGCGCCTCGCGGGACTCCCCAGCGCGCGTTCCCTTCTGCAACGGTGTGCGCGTCCTGCACGGGCCGATCACGGCTGGCAGGGCGAGAAGGTCATTGTTCCATCGAATCGCGCTCGCCGCGATTCCGCTGATCGACGTGCTTCCGTCCATCCGCGAGCGGTCTCCTGACGCCTTGGCCCGCAAGGCTGCGAGGTGTCAGGAGACCGTTTGCGGTCGACGGTATTCGGTGCCGGTGCCCGCCGGCGGAACAACGGGTTCCCTTTGTGTGTGGATACACGCCAGAGGATGCCGGCCCCAGCCACGAAACGGGCCGGGTGAGATTGCTGACGCAGCGAATGGCTTTGACGATGGCCTGGCCTGCTTGCAGCCCACAGGTGGATTGATTTCTCTCCAGCCGAAGCCTTGCGAGGCTTCGGCGCCTTTGTCGTGGGCGAACGGAATCGTGCATCGCTGCTCTTGCCAGCGCTCGGCCCAAACTGGACGGCGTTCGGTTCCGTTTGATCAGCGACGGAGTGCCGCCGCGCTTTCATTCTTCCCGCATGTGTCGCTGACGGTCGTCAGCACCATGCCCTGGCAGCCCCGGTCCTCAAGGCTGCAACGCGGTTCGCCGCGTTGACCGATCCAGTCCGCTTCGCACCGACCACCGCGGACGCGCGTCGCCACGACGCGGGTGCTTTTCATGTTCAACCCTTCGGGAGGTATCCGCTCCCGTCAGGGCGTGGTGCTCCCGGTCTTCAACCAACAGGAGAAAACCATGTCCCTTGCGCTCGCATCGGCACCTTTGAGTGCTGAACAGGCCCGAGCCGAATCCATCGGCTACCAGGCCCTGGCCTGCGTCGGCAAGCGCCTGCCCCTGCAAGTGCTGTGCAGCGCAGCCGGCCACTACATCGGCACCGCCGATGCGGACGGCCCGGTCTCGCGGGAGTCGGTCAGCTACTTCCGCTCGCACCACGCCGCCGAGCACGCCCTGCAAACGGGCCGCTGGCAGCAGCGCCTCCACCCGTGATGTCCAACCACCAGGAGCCCATGTCATGAACCGTGCCCTGCCTCAAGAGGTACTTGATCAGATCGAGCTGGAACACCAGCACTTCGCCGCCGCGCCCCAAGCCTTCTTCGAGGCGTGGAAACGCGGCGTCGACATCGCCGGAGCCGAATGGTTCGGCGACGGCACCCGCGAAGGCCTGCAGCGTGCCACCACCAAGTGGGATCTGCGGCCGAAGCTGCTGATGCTCAACGATGCCCTCGGCGTCCTGAGCAGCGGCCAGCGGATGTTCCTGTCCGCGATGGTGAGCTTCTACAACGCCCGCGAGGGCGGTGCGATGCTCAAGCGTTGCGGCTTCGAGGGTCTGTCCGACCTGGGCGGCCTCGACCTGGAACGGCGCAAGGTCGTCGCCGACCTGACGCTGAACTACAACGGCTGGTGAGCCGCGCTGCGGCCTGCCGACGTTCTTCTTTTCTTCCCACCCCACGAGGGACATGCGTCCCTGCATGGGGCCATGTCCCTCCTTTTCTTGAAAGGAGTGATTCATGTCCCCTGACTTTTCCATCGGTCTGCTCGTGACCGACGACGACATCGATGCGGTCATCCTTGAAGGCTGGCCGGCCGACGTGCGCAAGCCGCGCATCGTGGTGCTCGACTACGCCGGCAATGATGTGCCCGACGAGTATGTGCTGCATGTCAGCAGCGGAACCCCGAATACCGGATTGACCGGGCGCGAGGTGTTCCCGGTCGAGTACGGACCCGACTGCCGCTACCCATCGCCCGCTGAAGTCCTTTCGGTGCTCGATGCACCTAAGCCGGCCGGAAAACCTTCCGCGCTGAGCATCGCCCGCAACGTGCACCAGAGCATCCTCAACCTGGATGCGCGGCTGGATCGCCTGGAGCAGGCGCCGACCGGCGACGACTACAACCGCCTGTACCAGCTTGCGAATGGCGGCCTGCTCGACCTGTTGAAGGCGCTGGGCGACCCGTCCTCTACCGCTGCCGACTGACCGGCTGCCACTTTATCCACCCGCTGGGGTTCAATCCCCAGCAGGGGATCGCCTCGGCCATCCTCTGCTGGAGAAATCCCATGTCCTACTCGAACAACAATCCCTTTATCCGCGGCTACGATGGCCTGTCGGTCGAGCGGCTGCTCGCCATCTCCTACGATGACGACTGCCCACTGACCTACCTGCCGCTGCATCCCTCGCAGTCGAATCTACCGGACAGCCAGATCGAACGGCGTAGCTGTGTCTTCTCGGACGACTTCGCGCTAATCACCGAAGACCAGGCCGTGCCTGCCGAGCTGGAAGCGCAATGCCGCAGTCACGGCCTCGCCCGCAACGTGGTCTATGCCGTCATGGCCGAGGAAGAAGGCAAGCCGCTGCACGTGGGCGATACCTACTCCGAGGAATCAGCCCGCGAAGTCGTGCAGCGCCTGCGCTTCGAGACCGGCTACTACAGCCGGTGCTGGGAGATCAGCAGCGCGCACCTCGACGTCGACGCGCATCGCTTCCTCGCCGAGCTGGCGGACATCGCCACGCCGACGCTGTTCCTGTTCGTCGCCTTCCGCATCCCGTACAGCCCGGCCATTGGGTTGAAGCTGATCGCCACGCCCTGGACCGACGAGAACCTGCGTGTGGTCGAAGGCATCACGGCCAAGCGGCTGATGCAGGAGCATCGCAAGAAGGGCATGCCGGAATCCCTCATGCACGTGCTGCACCTGGCCGCGCTCGCCGACGTGCGCATGCTGGTCTTCGATGCCGATGCGCAGGTGCTGGACGGCCTGCCGATCTACGACGACTGACACCACCTTTCGAGCCCCCACGCGGGGCTCGTATTCTTTCTGGACGAAGCCGGTGGACGCGCAGTGCCGATTCCCCCGCGTCGCTGGCCCACGCCTGACGCACGCTGCTCGCATGTTCGCTGGCGTTGCCGGCAAGCATGCCCAGGCAGTCGAGACCTTCGAGGCTGCGGCACGGTTCGCCGTGCTGGTTGCTATTCCTTCTCCGGGCGCATGTCGCGTCCATCCACCTCACCCCCAAGGGACACACCTCCCTTGCGGGCGGAAGTCCCTTGGTTGCCACAAGGAGTCTTCCATGGATACCCAAGCCATCCGCGCACAGATGCCGACGCTGGTTCGCGGCCACGTGCCTTCCAACGTCCGCAGCTTCAAGTTCAACATCTTCGACGGCCAGCCCAAGGTTTCGACGCTGGGCTTCCACGTTGATCCCAAGCCCTTCGAGGGCAAGGTCATCGCCACCACCGACGAGGCCATCGTCGTCAAGACGGGGCGGGCCGAGTTCGCGGTGCTCGACAAGGCCCTCGTCACCGACGTGCCCGACGAAGGCGCCAAGGTGCAGGTCGAACCGTATGCGCGGCGCCGCTTCGACGGCTTGCGCGCGGATACGCCCGAGGAGAGCACTGAGTTCACCGCCGACGGCCAGCCGTACACGGTGAAGCGGCTCATCCTGGGTTCCGCGCCGGCCAAGCTGCCGATCCCCGAGCCGCAGTGCCCCGAGCTGCAGGAGCTGATCCACCAACTGGAGCAGTTGCCCGCGCCCGATGGATTCCGCCGCATCACGCACCTGCTGGTGGATGCCGGCGCGCGGGACTTCACGGTGGTCGATCCGAGCCCCAGCAACATCATCGCCACGCCGCCGGCCATCGGCTTCACCGTCGCTTCGGCGAAGTTCCAGGGGCGCGTCACCGTGCTCTACGAACGCGGCCTCGACACCTACGCGGTGGAGCTGCATCGCGAAGGCGAGCTGGTCGAGCGGGTCGATGAAGTGTTCTTCGACACCTTGGGCCAGGTGCTGGAGCGGCTGATCGACGACGGGAGCTGGCGCCTCATCCGCGTACAGCGCCTGTCCGGTCGCAAGCCCGTCCAGCACTGATCCCCTCACGTCCCCAAGCGGCTTCCCGTCCTCGCGGCGGGAAACCTTCTTCCTTCACCGTTGGAGACCACTTCCATGACTGTTCGATTCAAAGGCACCGAGCTTCGGCCCGTGCTTGCCGAGGCGGCGGCCAACCAGTGCCGCGTCATCCTGGTCAAGGACCAGGGCGTGTATTTCATGGCCGAGCACGGCGAGAGCCGGCCCGATGGGCGGCGCAAGACCATCGCCTACGCCGTGGGCTGCAACCCCGATGTCGATGCGTTCGACGACTGGTGGGAACTGGCGCGCGCCGAATTCGGCGGCGACGACTTCGGCGAGTTCTTCGCCCTGCAGGAACGGGTCCTCACCCGTATCCTGCACAGCGAGGACGACCTCGAAGTGTCGGCCACGGTCACGCACCTGTCGATGCAGGCGGTATCCGCTGCACCGGCCGGCCACTGACCGTACTGCTTCCCAGCCCCCTTCACGGGGGCTTCTCTTTATCTCGTGCCGCGGCCCATGGCCGCATCGCACGCGCTCGTCTCCAGTCCGGCTCGGGCCGCTCACGCCGGCATCTGCCGGTGCCACCGCCTGGTGACGCCTGCATGCGAGACCCGTTCAAGATCGAGCAACCGACCTGCATCAGCTTCAGCGGCGGCCGCACCAGCGCGTACATGCTCTGGCGCGTGCTGCAAGCCAACGGCGGCCTGCCCGCAGATGCCGTCGTCTGCTTCGCCAACACCGGAAAAGAAGTGGAAGCCACCTTGCGCTTCGTGCGCGACTGCGCCGAGCACTGGCAAGTGCCGATCCACTGGCTGGAGTACCGGCCCATCGAACCGGGCTTCGTGGTGGTGGACTTCGATACCGCCAGCCGCGCGGGCGAGCCTTTCGAGATGCTGGTCCGCAAGCGGCAGTACCTGCCCAACCCGGTGGCGAGAGGGTGCCACTAATGCGGACAGCCGCCGGTGCCGATTGCCGCTCGCGCGGGCGCGCGCCTGGCGCCACGCTGCCGCCATGTTCCGCTGACGCCCGTCAGCAGCATGCCCAGGCAGTCTCGATCTTCAAGACTGCGACGCGGTTCCGACCGCGTTGATCAACCAGTTCGCTCCGGCATCCCAGCGCGAACAGCCATCGGTTCTCCCGATGGTGATGCCACCCAAGCTGTTCCTTCAACCCACGCGGGGGTTCCACACCTTCCCCGCCTTGGGTCGGGTGTGTCTCCGCCTCATTGTTCTCAGGAGATTCACCATGACCACTTCCACCGACAAGTCCTACTTCGACCTGCACATCACCGGACTCGGGTATCTCAATCGCATCCGCGAAGTGAAGCCCAAGAAAGGCGATGCGTTCCTGGCCTGCGACATCGCGGCGCTCAACGGCCCCAGCGATGACGTGGCCTACGTGCGTTTCGACACGCGCGTCTCGGGCTCCGAAGCGCAGCACCTCGTGCGCCGCTGCATCCAAGCGGTCGATGCCGAGAAGAAAGTGATGATCGGCTTCCGTCTGGGCGACCTGTGGGCCGACACCTTCACCTACTCCAAGGGCAAGCGTGCCGGCGAGCAGGGGGTGAGCTTCAAGGCCCGCCTGCTGTTCGTCAGTTGGATCAAGGTCGACGGCAAGCTCGTCTACAAGGCCGAGCCCAAGCCGACCGATGCCGACCAGCGCGACGAACGCGACGTGCGTAACACGGATGTCCCCGCGACGTTCGCTGAGCCGCAAGCCGCTGCGTTCGAGCCCGCCAGGCCCGCCGCCGAAGCTGCCGACGAAGCCACTGCCGATGCGCCTGCATTGGAAGTTGCCGAGTCGTTCTGATCCGCAAGGCCCCGTCCCCTGGGGCCTTGTCTTCTTCCCACTCGCGTGCGCATGCGACCGTCGCCATGACGGCCGTGTGCGTGATCGCAGCTTCGTCCGCAGGAGTTCTTCATGATCACCATTCCCGGCCAATTGGCCATCAAGACCATCCACGGCCGTAACGGCGACTTCAACGT
Source organism: Stenotrophomonas sp. STEN020 (assembly GCF_056760195.1). Lineage (NCBI taxonomy): Bacteria > Pseudomonadati > Pseudomonadota > Gammaproteobacteria > Lysobacterales > Lysobacteraceae > Stenotrophomonas > Stenotrophomonas sp. STEN020. The sequence goes on along the minus strand of NZ_JBRREI010000009.1, from coordinate 52,638 downwards.
CGGGCGCCTTGCGACCTCCATCGGCGAGTTCGTCGTGAAGAACGCCGAACTCGACCAGTACGCCGAAGGCAAGTACGAGGGCGATTTCGCCATCGCGGAGATTCGCCCGTCCACGTACACCGCCAACGGCCGCATGGTCATTGAGATCCGCGCCCTCCTGGGTGGGATGACTTTGTCCAACATCGACGCCCTGAGCCGTGACGACGCCCGCCGGCTGAGTCCGCAGGAAGTCGATCCGATCGACGAGGAAGCGCAGACCGCCACGCCGACGCCGACGACCGCCCCCAAGGCGGCCGGCCGGAAGAAGGCGCGCAGCTCGCGCGACCCGCTGGTCGATACCACGCCGTTCGGCAGCGAGCCGGCTGCTGCGTCTGCCGAGGCTACGGCCCATGCGGACGACGACGGCGACGCGGCGCTGTTCGGCACACTCTGGCCGCTGGGCGATGTCGTCAAGCTCGATGCCACCGTGGATCGGCGCGTGCTGCGTCAGCAGCGCGACCGCCTCGGCGACCTGGGCTACGAGTTCGCTCCGCTGTCCCAGGACTGGCACCTCACCAGGGTCTGATCCCATCGCCATTTCACGCCGCATGCCTGCGGCTTTCCACCACCCGCCGGGGCTCCTTCCCCGGCGGGAGGACTCCGGCCCTTTCTCACAGGAGTCATTCCATGGGCTGGACATTCGTTCGATTGACGCGCGATCAGTTGATCCGCGAGCTGACCGCAACCGAGGAAACCGAGCGGTCGCGCAGTGAGGTCATCGACCACACGCTGGTCGGCAACGTGCTGTGGACGGTGGCGCGCGTCACCGCCAAGCAGGCCGGCGTCCTGGGTCTCGCACCCGGCGAGTCGGCCACCTTGATCGGCTGCCATCTGCTGGAAAGCGAGGGCCGCGAATGGGGCTACAAGTTCCTGGTCGAGGCCGAGCACCCGTACTACTACTCGTGCCCGCTGCGCTATCTCGACATGGCGCCGCAGCGCTGCGCCACCTGGCGCGCAAGGGTGCATGCCTTCCACCAGCAGCCGACGCGCAAAGCGGCCGGCGATGCAGCCACCGACTGAGGCGAACATGGACACCCTCATGTCGTCCTTGCCGCCCGAGCTGCTTCGCTTCGTCGAAGACCAGTTGGCCAACAACGAGGTTTCCGACGACGACGAACTGCGCGAGCACTTCATCGCCAACGGCCTGAGCGAAGAACAGGCGTGGCAGGCACTGACCTACCGCGCGCTGTACCTGCGACACGTCTTCCTCGACGGCTTCACGCCGATCCTCAAAGGCCAGGAAGCGCTTTGCTTCAACCCGCACAGCCGCGGCTGGGAGCCGGTTCCGAACCCATAGGCCGGCCTTCACGCGGCGCACTTCTTCATCCCTTTCATCAGGCCCTGTTCAGCAGGGCTTTTCTTCGTCCTACGCAATCGCGCGCATCCGGCCTCGGCCGCTGGATGCCGATTGCTCCATTCCGCAAGGAGATCATCATGCAACTCGCATCCCGCTTCGCCCCTCGTTCCCCGGTGCTGCGCGCCGACCATCCGTTGTCGGACGATCAGATTCGCACCGTGGCCCCATCCATCTTCGCGGACACCCCGCACGAAAGCCGCTCCGAACGGTACAGCTACATCCCCACGGCGGCTGTGCTGACCGAACTGCGCAGAGAAGGTTTCCAGCCGTTCATGGTGTGCCAGACCCGCGTGCGACACGAGGATCGCCGCGACTACACCAAGCACATGCTGCGCCTTCGCCACGCCAGCCAGATCAACGGCGCCGAGGCGAACGAGATCATCCTGCTCAACTCGCACGACGGCACCAGCAGCTACCAGATGCTCGCGGGCATGTTCAGATTCGTCTGCCACAACGGTCTGGTGTGCGGCGACACCTTCGCCGACGTGCGCGTGCCCCACAAGGGCAACGTCACCGATCACGTGATCGAAGGCGCCTACGAGGTGCTGCACGGCTTCGAGCGCGTGCAGGACTCGCGCGACGCCATGCGCGTCATCACCCTCGACGACGGCGAGGCCGAAGTCTTCGCCAGGTCGGCGCTGACCTTAAAGTACGACGAGTCGGGCAAGGCCTTGCCCATCACGGAGACGCAGATCCTGCGGCCTCGTCGTTTCGACGACAACCGTGCCGATCTTTGGTCGGTCTTCAACCGGGTTCAGGAGAACCTTGTCAAGGGCGGCCTGACCGGCTGTGCCGCCAACGGGCGCCAGCAGCGCACGCGACCCGTTCAGGGCATCGACCAGAACGTCCGGCTCAACCGGGCGCTTTGGCTGCTCGCGGATGGCCTGCGTCAGCTCAAAGCCTGACCCACAAGCGGATCGTGCCTCGCGGCATGGTCCGCTTTTTCTTTGGCGGCGCTGTGCTGCCAGCGCACCACGTTCAGTTTGGCTCGGTGTAACCCTAATGCGGCAATTCGCTGCCGCCGCGAAAATTGCGGTTCGACTGCATACCTCCCTGGCTTTTCCTCCCTGAGCCAAGCAGTCATCTTTGCCGCCTCGGTGTCCCCGGGGCGGTTTTCTTTTGTGGCCGTCCTTCCGGCGCCGCGGGCGATGCGCCAGAGCAAACAGGGTTGCGCGCCGGGTCGGTTTTCCGCTCCCGCGACACGCTCACCTTAGCGCAGGCTATGTCCCATGTCCGTCGGCGTTGCCGACAACATGCCCAGGTAGCCCAGACCTTCAAGGCTACGGCGCGTTGCGACGCACGGTCTGATTCTTCACCACGACGCTCACCGCGTCTTCTTCCATCCCCCTGGGGCAGTGACTGCCCTCGCGGGCGGTGCTGTCTCCGCTCACTTCGAGGACATCACCATGCCTGCACCTTCTTCCCCTAAGACGCTCTATCGCATCGACGAATGCCCCGACCTGATGGCCGATGGCGTCGTCGGTGACGAGAACGGCAACCTGGTCTTCATCTCCCTCTGGGCGCGCGACACCGCCGTCCAGGAATTCCTGGCCCGCCTTACCCTGGGCCGGGACGAACAGGGACTGGATCAGTTCCACCTCATCACCGAGCAGGGCGCGAGCATTCCGATCTTCGTCAGCAACGTCGAGAACCTGGAAAAGCGCAGCGCACGCGCCTACCGACGCACGCTGTTCGGCTCGCTGACCAACATCTGGCTGTTCGATCGGCGCTGCGTCAAGCCCGACAAGGCCAACGCCAGCGCGCTGGCGCTCCTGCCTCGCGATTCCACGCACCGGCTCGACCGGCTGTGGAAGCTGGTGCGGGATACCTGCCCGCTGCCGCTTCTTGATCCCTGGCGCGAACCCGTGCTGGAGCTGCTGCAGGCGAAGTCGATGCTGACGCGCCTGCCGTTCGCCCTCGGACCTCTGGAGGGCCATCGACTCGCCATCGACGTGCCGACGCTGACCCAGGTGCTGGGCGGCCTGATCCGCAGCGGCGCGCTCGTCGCGGGCACACCCGCCAGCCGCACCCCTTCGGCACGACCGCTCGAAGCGGTGGCTTGAGGTTTTCGCATCGGACATGCACGCGCGCATGTCCGCATCCCTTCATCTTCAATGCCAGGAGATTCCCATGGCCCTCATGTTCCCGCGGCTCGCCCGCAACTTCGTCAAGAACGGGTACTTCCCCACGGATGAACCCACGCTCGAAAGAGCACTCGCCGCACTGGCGCCCGCCGAATCCTCGAACGGGCCGCTGTGCATCATCGATCCCTGCGCCGGCGAAGGCGTGGCGATCGCCGAAGCCGCGCACGCCCTCGGGCGCGAGCAGGTCCAGGCCTTCGCCGTCGAGTACGAGGCCGAGCGTGCGCACCACGCCCGGCAACTGGTCGATCGCTGCATCCACGGCGACCTGATGGACACGCTGATCAGTCGGCAGAGCTTCGGCCTGCTGTGGCTCAACCCGCCGTATGGCGACCTGGCCAAGGACACCAACGGCAACGTCGGCTACCAGGGCCAGGGCCGCGCGCGGCTGGAAAAGCTGTTCTATCAAAAGGCGCTGCCACTGCTGCAGTACGGCGGCGTGCTGATCTACATCGTGCCGCACTACGTGCTCGATGCCGAGCTGGTCGGGTGGCTGACCCGGCACTTCGCCGATCTGCGCATCTACCGCGCGGTGGAAGCGCAGTTCAAGCAGGTGGTGATCTTCGGCCGCCGTGTTCGTCAGCGCGACCAGGCATCGGATTCGGTCAAAGCCACGCGCGCGCTGCTGCTGCAGATCGGGCAAGGCGACGCCGAAGCGGAGGAGCTGCCGGTCGAATGGCCGTTCCTGCCGTACACGGTGCCTGCCAGCCCGGCCGAGCCGGAGCACTTCTACCGCGTGACGATGGAGCCCGAGCAGTTCGCCGATGAAGTCGGCCGGCTGCAAGGGCTCTGGCCGACGCTCGACACGCACCTGGGCGCCGCGCAGCAATCGCTGCGGCCTCCGGCGCGGGCCTTGTCGCACTGGCATCTTGCCTTGGCGCTTGCTGCCGGCGCGATCTCCGGCGTGGTGAAGTCCAAGACGGGCCGCGTGCTCGTCGTCAAGGGCGACACCCACAAGGAGAAGACGCTGCAGACGGAATACACCGAACGCGACGACGGCTCCGTGGCCGAGACGCGCATCCTGACCGACAAGTTCGTGCCGGTCATCCGTGCCTGGGACATGACACCAGGCTCGCCGACCTGCGGCGAGGTGTTGACCATCCGCTGATCGCTGTTCCCTGACGGTTCGCCGTCGATCTGTTCTTCCACTGCGGCTTCGCGCCGTTCCCCTCTTCCCACCCCGGGGCATGCCATCGCCCCGCAGGGGAGGTGCATGCCCCATTTTCTTTGGAGCATCACCATGTCCCTCGATACCGACGTTGTTCCCGCCGCCGACAGCACGCCCATCCAGGGCGACCTGCTCGAAGCGGCCGCTTCTCCCTTGGCCTTGAGCCTTCAGGATTTCGTCGCCGAGTTCGGCGACGAGCTGCTGGATTCGCTCAACCGCGCCAACCCTCCCGTCTACACCGGCCAGGCCCGGTCGCACCGCCAGCTCGTGCTGGCCAGTCTCAAGCGCAAGCTGTTCCAGGCGCAGGCCGAGGTGGTACATGCCGTCACCGAGCTGTTGGCCGACCGTGGCGAACGCGCCGCGATCGTCAATGGCGAGATGGGCTGCGGCAAGACGACCGTCGGCATCGCCACGGCCACCGTGCTGCACGCCGAAGGCTACCGCCGCACTCTGGTGCTGTCGCCGCCCCACCTGGTCTACAAGTGGCGCCGCGAAATCCAGGAGACGGTGGCCGGTGCCAAGGTCTGGGTGCTCAACGGCCCGGACACGCTGGTCAAGCTCATCAAGCTGCGCGAGCAGTTGGGCGTACCGGCGCGCGGCCAGGAGTTCTTCGTGCTCGGGCGCGTGCGGATGCGCATGGGTTTCCACTGGAAGCCCGTCTTCAACGTGCGGCGCACGCGGCACGGCGAAGTAGGCGCATGCCCGGACTGCGGCCAGGTCATCACCAACCTCGACGGCGAGCCGATCAACCCGGTCGAACTCGAAGCCGAGGACTACCGCCGCCGGTGCAGCCATTGCGCCGCACCGCTGTGGACGCTGATGCGACCGAGGAGCCTGTCCGCCAGCGACCAGTCCACGGCCGTCTTCAAAGCCTTGCAGCGCATCCCGACCATCGGGGAAGTCACCGCGCAGAAGCTGATGCGCAAGTTCGGCGACTCCTTCCTGGCGTCCATGCTCGGCGACAACATCCACGAGTTCATCAACCTCATGGATGCCAACGGCGAGCTGGTCTTCTCGGATCGCCAAGCGCACCGCATGGAGCGGGCGATGGCGAACATGGAGTTCGGCTTCGGCGAGGGCGGCTACCAGCCGTCCGAGTTCATCAAGCGCTACCTGCCGCAAGGCACGTTCGACCTGCTCATCGCCGACGAGGCGCACGAGTACAAGAACGGCGGCTCCGCACAGGGCCAAGCGATGGGGGTGTTGGCGGCCAAGGCACGCAAGACGCTGCTGCTCACCGGCACGCTGATGGGCGGCTACGGCGACGACCTTTTCCACCTGCTGTTCCGAGCCCTGCCGGGGCGAATGATCGAAGATGGCTACCGCCCGACCAAGAGCGGCAGCATGACCTCGGCCGCGATGGCGTTCATGCGCGATCACGGCGTCCTCAAGGACATCTATTCCGAGAGCACCGGCACGGCGCACAAGACGGCCAAGGGCAACAAGATTTCGGTGCGCACCGTCAAGGCGCCGGGCTTCGGCCCGAAGGGCGTGCTGCGTTGCGTGCTGCCGTTCACGGTCTTCCTCAAGTTGAAGGACATCGGCGGCAATGTGCTGTCGCCCTACGACGAGGAGTTCCGCGAGGTGGCGATGGACACGGCGCAAGCCGCGGCCTATCGCGATCTGTCAGGTCGGCTGACCACAGCGATGAAAGAAGCGCTGGCGAAGCGCGACACGACGCTGCTCGGCGTGGTCCTCAACGTGCTGCTGGCCTGGCCGGATTGCTGCTTCCGGTCGGAGGCGGTGGTGCACCCGCGCACGCGCCAGACCTTGGCCTTCGTTCCGGCTCAGTTCAACGAGCTGGAGGTGATGCCCAAGGAGCGCGAGCTGATCGAGATCTGCAAGCAGGAGAAGTCTGCGGGTCGCAAGACGCTGGTCTATTCGGTCTACACCGGCACGCGCGACACCACGTCGCGCCTGAAGGTGCTGCTGGAGCAGGAAGGCTTCAAGGTGGCGGTGCTGCGCGCAAGCGTGGATGCCTCCCGCCGCGAGGACTGGATCGCCGAGCAGTTGGACCGCGGCATCGACGTGCTGATCACGAACCCGGAGCTGGTCAAGACGGGTCTCGACCTGTTGGAGTTTCCGACGATCGTGTTCATGCAGTCGGGCTACAACGTCTACAGCCTGCAGCAGGCGGCCCGGCGCTCATGGCGCATCGGCCAGAAGCTGCCGGTTCTCGTGATCTACCTCGGCTATGCGGCTTCCTCGCAGATGACCTGCCTGGGGCTGATGGCGCGAAAGATCATGGTCTCGCAGAGCACGTCGGGAGACGTGCCCGAGTCGGGATTGGACGTGCTGAACCAGGACGGTGATTCCGTCGAGGTAGCACTGGCCCGGCAACTCGTCGCGGCCTGATCCACCCACCCACGCCGGCTGCCCTTCGGGGCGCCGGCTTCTTTTTTCCGTGCATCGATGGCGCGCGATGAAGTCGGGCGCCTGCCAGTTCCCTTTGTTTGCTGCCCGAACGCTTCGCGGCGGCGATGGTGAGGGCTCCGTGTTCCAGGGAACTTGCCCCATGCAACCACTCACCTGCGTCGCCCACCGCCTGGCTGTGCCTGCATTGCTCGCCGGCTGCGTACTGATGGCCGGCTGCGCCACCACGGGCGTGGCGAATCCCCCGACGGCCGCTGCCACCGCGCCCGAGCCTTCGGCGTTTGTCAGGGCCATCGCCCCGGAGTCTGAGCCGAACCTGATCCCGGTGGCGCGCTACGGGCGCTACACGCTGGTCGAGATGGTGCCCGAGCCGGCGCAGCGCGACCTGCTGCGGCAGGTGATCGAGATTTCGATTCCGCCGACCTTGGACGCGAGCGTCGGCGATGCGCTACGGCACGTGCTGCTGCGCACCGGCTACCGCCTTTGCGACGCGCCGGACGCCGCTTCGCTGTTCACGCTGCCGCTGCCGGCGGCGCATCTGCGGCTCGGGCCACTGCCGTTGCGCGATGCCTTGCTGGCGCTCGCCGGGCCGGCCTGGGAGTTGTCCGTCGATGACGCTGCGCGCGCGGTGTGCTTCGCGCGCGTGACGACTGCGCGTGCGCCGAGTGCAAGCCCGATTCCCGCGCCTCCGGCACCGAGCGCGCCGGCCGACGAACCCGCCGATCCCCATGTGCCCCAGGAGGCCCAGCCATGACCATCCCGCAGCTTCCCGACGAGAATGCCGGCCGCGCGCGCTGGTTGAAGATCACAGCGGCCGCGTGGCTGCTGCTCGTGAGCATCCTCGCGGTGGTCAACAGCGTGGGCCTGTCGCGCCTGAGCGAGCAGAGCCAGGCCAGCGCCCAGGACGCGCACGTGCAGGCGCTCAACACGCGCGTCGCCGAACTCGAACAGCAGGCGGCGACCTCGAAGAATCAGCCCAAGCCTGTCACCCAGCCCGACTTCGAGGCCACCCGCAAGGCGCTGGACGAACGCCTGGCACAGGTGGAGCAGGCCCAGGCCACAGACGCCCATGCCGGCGACGTGCAGGCGCTGCAGGCCCGCGTGGGCGACATCGAAGCCCGCATGAAGCGAACCGCCGCGCCTGCCGCAGCACCCCAGCGCACCGCCGAGCCGGCCAAGCCCAAGGTGCCCGAACCGCCATTCAACGTCGTGGGTGTGGAGCTGCGCGGCGGCGAGCGCTTCCTGTCGGTGACGGCACCCAAGGCGTCGTCGGTGCTGGACGTGTGGCTGCTGCGCGAAGGCGATGCCGTGGGCGCGTGGCATCTGCTGGCGATCGAGGCACGCGCCGCCGTGTTCCGCGTGGACGGCCAGACCCAGCGCCTCGCGCTGCCGTAGGGGCCGGCCATGAAGCACGCCGCGATCTGCTTCGCCGCCATCCTCGCCGCTGTCGCAGGAACGGCAGGCACGGCCTCGGCACAGTCGGCGCCGGTCGCGTCCTCGCGCACGGTGCCCGCCCAGATTCAGAACAGCAGCGACGCCGCGCTGGACGAACGGCTGGCGCGCGATTGGGGCCTGCGCTCCGATGAGTGGGCGCGCTACCGCCAACTGATGCAGGGGCCGCTGGGCATCTATTCCCCGAACCTCGATCCGCTCACGGCGCTGGGCATCGAGGCGCGCAGCGACGAGGAACGCAACCGCTATGCGGAGCTGCAGGTGCAGGCGGAATCGAAGCGCGTGGGCAAGACGCTGGCCTACCAGCGGGCCTACGACGCGGCGTGGAAGCGGCTCTATCCGGGACAGCAGCGCGTGAACATGCCGGGTGCGAAGGCGCCGGGCGCCGGCAACCGGGGCTCGGGCCGGCTGGCGGTTTTCGTGAAGGCCGAGTGCCCGTCGTGCGAGCAGCGCGTGCGCCAGCTGCAGGTGGCCGGCACCGCCTTCGACCTCTACATGGTCGGCAGCCGCCAGGAGGACGCCCGCATCCGCCAGTGGGCGACGCAGGCTGGCATCGACGCCGGCCGCGTGCGCTCGCGCGCCATCACGCTCAACCATGACGCCGGGCGCTGGCTGTCACTCGGCCTGCCCGGCGATCTGCCCGCCGTGGTGCGCGAGGTCAACGGCCAATGGCAGCGCCAATAGCGGCATCGAGTTTGGCTCGCCGCGCCGGCCGCGCGGCAGTGGCCCTGGTGCTCTGCGCCTGCACGGCCATCGCCTTCGGCCAGGAGGTGCCACCACCCGCCTACCAGCTCGCCGCCCAGCAGGCGGGTGTGCCGTCGCCGGTGCTGTACGCGGTGGCGCTGCAGGAGAGCGGCGCGCGGCTGCGTGGCCGCCTGATCCCCTGGCCTTGGACGCTCAACGTCGCCGGCCGCGCCGAACGCTACGCCACACGGGCCGGGGCCTGCGCCGGCATTCGCCAGGCGCTCGCCCGCGTGCCGGCCAATCGCATCGACGCCGGACTCGGCCAAGTCAACCTCGGCTACCACGCGCAGCGCTACGAGCATCCCTGCGAACTGCTCGACCCGTACCGCAACCTCGCCATCGCCGCGGAAATCCTGCAGGAGCAGCACACGCCGGGCGAGGACTGGTTGATCGCCATCGGCCGCTACCACCGCCCCGCGGGCGGGGCGCCTGCCGCCCGCTACCGCCGCAGTGTCCACCAGCACCTGACCCGCGTGCTCGGGCCGGGCGCTGCACTTCCCACTGCCCGGAGCCCCATGTCATGAACCGCATCCTCCTTGCCGCCATGGCGGCACTGCTGGCCGCCACGGCCCACGCACAGGGCCGCGGCCCGGTCATCAAGAGCAGCTCCCCGCCGTTGATCGTCGTCGAGGACAAGGGCGGCAGCTCGGCACTGCCGCACTACCGGGCCTTGAACCCGCAGGATGCGCAGCCCAGTCAGCCAGCCACGCCGCAACCAGCGCCGCAATCCAGGCCGCGCATTGGCGGCCCGACCGATGCCGAGGCGGCCATGCTGCCGGTGCGCTCGATGCGGCTGACACCCGGCGACGAGCCGCGCCGCGTGATCCGCGCGCCGGGCCTGACGCCGCTGTTCCTGGTCGGCGACGACGACCGCTCGCGCGACTGGCTCCAACAGCGGGGCAAGGACTTACAGGCGCTGCGCGCCGTGGGGCTGGTGGTCAACGTCGCGACACCCGAAGCACTGGCCGCGCTGCGCCGCCTCGCGCCGGGCTTGGTGCTGTTGCCCGTCTCGGGCGACGACCTGGCGCAACGCCTGGGCATCAAGCACTACCCGGTGCTGATCACCGCCACGGGCATCGAGCCCTGACGTGACGTGAAGCGCCCGCCATGGCCCAGTCCCAAGCCGTCGAAGTCCTGCTGCGGCCAGCGGTGGAGCTATACACCGTCGCGGTCTGTGCGGGCGCCGCGTTTCTGTGCCTGGTGGCCCCGTGGTCGCTCGCGCTGAGCCCCTTGCTGGGCCTGGGCAGCGCGCTGGCCTTCCTGACCTTCGGCGCGCTGCGCTTGCACGACGCCTGGGCCATCTTGCGCTACCGGCGCAACATCCGGCGCCTGCCGCGCTATGTGATGACCAGCCGCGACGTGCCGGTCAGCCAGCAGCGGCTCTTCGTCGGCCGGGGCTTTCGCTGGGACCAGCGCCACACGCACCGGCTGATGCAGACCTACCGGCCGGAGTTCCGACGCTACGTCGAGCCGACGGCGATCTACCGGATGGCGCGGCGCATGGAAGAGCGCCTGGAGTTCGCGCCGTACCCGTTGTCCAAGATGGCGAAGGCCCTGGCCTGGGACAACCCGCTCAACCCGGCGCGTCCGCTGCCGCCGGTGGGCGGTATGCCGCGGCTACACGGTATCGAACCGCACGAGGTCGACGTCACGTTGCCATTGGCCGAGCGCGTCGGCCATAGCCTGGTGTTAGGTACGACCCGCGTCGGCAAGACGAGGTTGGCCGAGCTGTTCATCACCCAGGACATACGGCGCAAGCTCAACGGACAGCACGAGGTCGTGATCGTCTTCGATCCCAAAGGCGATGCGGACCTCCTGAAGCGCATGTACGTGGAGGCCAAGCGTGCCGGGCGCGAGGGCGAGTTCTATGTGTTCCACCTGGGCTGGCCGGACATCTCCGCGCGCTACAACGCGGTGGGACGCTTCGGGCGCATCTCGGAAGTTGCCACGCGCATCGCCGGCCAGCTTTCCGGTGAAGGCAACAGCGCGGCGTTCCGCGAGTTCGCCTGGCGCTTCGTCAACATCATCGCGCGGGCGTTGGTCGAGCTGGGGCAGCGGCCCGACTACCTGCTGATCCAGCGCCATGTCATCAACATCGATGCGCTGTTCATCGAGTACGCCCAGCACTACTTCGCCCGGAACGAGCCCAAGGCCTGGGAGGTCATCGTCCAGCTCGAAGCCAAGCTGAACGACAAGAACATCCCGCGCAACATGATCGGCCGCGAGAAGCGCGTCGTCGCGCTGGAGCAGTACCTGTCGCAGGTGCGCATCTACGACCCTGTGCTCGACGGCCTGCGCAGCGCGGTGCGCTACGACAGGACGTACTTCGACAAGATCGTCGCATCGCTCCTACCGCTGCTGGAGAAGCTGACCACCGGCAAGATCGCGCAGTTGCTGGCGCCGAACTATTCGGACCTCGCCGACCCACGCCCGATCTTCGACTGGATGCAGATCATCAGGAAGCGGGCCGTGGTCTATGTCGGCCTCGATGCACTGTCGGACGCGGAAGTCGCGGCGGCGGTCGGCAATTCGATGTTCTCCGACCTCGTATCCGTCGCGGGTCACATCTACAAGTTCGGCATCGACGACGGCCTGCCGGGTGCCGCGACGGGCATCAAGGTGCCCATCAACGTCCATGCCGACGAGTTCAACGAACTCATGGGCGACGAGTTCATACCCATGGTCAACAAGGGCGGCGGCGCGGGCGTCCAGGTCACGGCCTACACGCAGACCCTCTCGGACATCGAGGCGCGCATCGGCAACCGCGCGAAGGCGGGCCAGGTCGTCGGCAACTTCAACAACCTGTTCATGCTGCGCGTGCGCGAGACCACCACGGCCGAACTGCTGACGCGCCAACTGCCCAAGGTCGAGGTCTACACGACGACGGTGATGAGCGGCGCCACCGACAGCTCAGACCCGACCGGCAACACCGCCTTCACGTCGAACACGCAGGACCGCATCAGCAGCAACAGCGTGCCGCTGATCGAACCAGCGCACGTCGTGGGCCTGCCCAAGGGCCAATGCTTCGCGCTGATCGAGGGCGGCCACCTGTGGAAGGTGCGCATGCCACTGCCGGCGCCCGACCCCGACGAGGCCATGCCCAAGGATCTGCAGGAACTGGCCGGCTACATGCGGCAGCACTACGTCGAGGCCGGCGAGTGGTGGGACAACAAGGGGCTTCCCGGCCTGCAGGACCAGGCGCTGCCCGACGATCTGCTGGCCGACTTCAAGCAGATGGCCAGCGCGGATGAAGGGGCCACGGCATGAGCGACCCCGCCGTCGCCGTCCAGCGCCAGCAGGTTCGCCAGCAGGGCCTGATCGCAGGCCTCATCACGCTCCCGTTCCGGCTGTTCGGGGTGTTGGCCGGTTCGCTGGTGCTGTGCATCGCGATCGAGTGCATCGGCATGCACTTCTTCTGGCCCGAGCAGGGCTGGCGCCATGCGCAGGGCATGCTGAACTACGAGCTGTCGCAGGTCTCGGAGCATTTCACGCAAAGCGTGCTGGTGCAGGAGCCGGGGCGCAGCGCCCTCCAGCTCGTCGAGTGGGCCAACCAAGGACTGTTCGTGAAAACGGGCCTGCTGGACTGGATACGCGACGCGGCGGCGCAATCGCGTGCCGGCGCGCGCAGCCAGGCGCAGGACTTCCGCTACTACATCGGTCAGCTCTACGTGCATGTCGAGAGCTACCTGATCGCCTCGGCGTACACAGTGCTGGTGTTCCTCGTGCGGCTGCTGGTGCTGGTCCTGACCTTGCCGCTGTTCCTGATGGCGGCCTTCACCGGCCTGGTGGACGGGCTCGTGCGCCGCGACGTGCGCGGCTTCGGCGCCGGCCGCGAATCGGGCTTCGTCTACCACCGGGCGAGAGCCAGCCTGATGCCGCTGGCGGTGCTGCCCTGGGTCACTTACCTCGCGCTGCCGGTCAGCGTGCATCCGCTGCTGATCCTGCTGCCCAGCGCGGCGCTGCTCGGCGTCGCGGTGTGCATCGCGTCGGCGACGTTCAAGAAGTATCTGTGAAAGCGGTTCAAGATAATCTCCGTCTCACTCTTCATGGCGACTCATCGACACCAAACATCTTTTGACCTTTGACACTGCATCCACCCTACATCTTCGAGGCCATGTGGCCACTCAGACACACGAACGCAAATGGCCTCAGCGGCGCCTGCTGCGTCCCGGCCACGGTAGCTGCCCAGTGAGTTCAGCCAAGCCACCGTCGTCCTCGACGCGTACACCGAAGCGGTTCACTTCGACCTCAGGTAAATCGTCGCTGTCGAACCAGAGCAGCGAGGTCGTGGTGTCAGTACGTGCGTAGTGCCTGGAGAGTTCCCAGAGATCGAGGCCCTTTTCCCAGTTGTCGAACCAGATGTCTTGTGCAACCTCATCTGTGTCGGCAGCACTGCTGCCTGAAGAACGGAGACGGTGAGCCACAGAGCCGACAGGAATGGCAGACCTGGGAGATATCCAAGCCCCAGCCTGTCGCAAACTGGTGGAGCGTGCCGCGTAGCGCACTGCACCGCGCTCCATGGTGACGAAGGCGCAAGGGATGTCGCTGAGGGAGGCGAACCGCGACGCAGCGGCGGGAAATGATGTGCTGAAAAGCGCCGCCATGCCCTGGATCAGCTCCAGCGAAGGTTCTTCCTTGGGCACAAGCGATAGCCATTGCTGATACGGCATCAGCAACTCGGCGGCGAAAGTGTCGCATGCGATTTCGTTCGGATGCCGCTTCGCATAGGACCAGGACGGCACCTCTTCGTGGCTCGATTCCAGCGCAAGGACGATATGCGCAATTTCGTGGCAGATGGTGAAGCGTTGGCGTTCTTCTGTCTCCAGCGAATTCACCGTGATCACGTGCTTGCCATTCGGCTTGGTGATCGTGTAGCCGGACTCCCCCTCACTAAGCTCCTCTTTCTTGACTTTGGCGTTGGCCGCGACCACATAGGGCGTCAGGTCTTCTCGGATGCCGGACACATCAACCTTCGCAACAAAGGCCCGTGCTTTCTGTGTGACATCCGCTTCATCCATATTCAGTCGTCCTCGTCCTCGAATGCTCGCTGTATCCGGGCGATCAGTGTCGCGGGATCGGGCCTTGTATTTCCACGATGCCTCACGCCTGCTGCAGCCGAAAAGATGTCGATGCTGATGGAAGGATCGTTCAGCACGAATTCAACAAGGCGGGGATCGGCCTCCGCATGGTCGACAAGCCACATCACCAGCGCAGCATCTCTTTCACCTGGTTTGAGAACCTTCAGCAGCTTCTCGACTAAGTCCACTGACGGATTTGTCTTTTCGCCGGACTCCAGCCGGTGGACATAGGCATGGTCCACCGAAGACAGTTGACCGATTTCGCGCAATGAGAGGGTTCTGCGCTCGCGTAGCGTCTTGAGGGCGACGCCCAGGCCTGTTTGTGACATCCGTTCCGTTCCTTGTGGCTGCGGCGGACAACGGTGTGTGTCCGGTCCGAAGCAGTTGCGTTCTGCGGCACCAAGCCCACCATTTGCAGCTTGGCACCAAGTCTGATACATTGTTGTCCAGCCAGACAACAGAAGTGAGTTCTACGACTGCAGCAAGTTGATTTGGCTTGACTCGCCCGTTGTCTGCAAGAGCAACGAATTTTGCTTCAACCGGTGGTCATTGGCAACCCGGCCGGCTGGCCGGGGTCTCGATGGTTCAACTTTAGGAAATTCGCCATGACAGGCAAAAATCAGCATGTAGTTCCTCACCAGGACGGTTGGGCCGTCAAGGGTGCCGGCAATCAACGGGCAACCTCCGTGCACGATACGCAGCAGCAGGCCATTGACGCGGCGCGGGACATCGCACGCAACCAGCAGTCCGAACTGGTCATCCACCGTCCGGACGGTCGCATCCGTGACAAGGACAGCCACGGTAACGACTCCTTCCCGCCGAAGGGCTGAGTGCCATGATGGGCGTGCCCACCTACCATGTGCTCGCCCTGTCTGGGGGCGGCTATCGCGGCTTGTACACAGCGACGGTTCTTGCCGAGCTTGAAGCCGTGCTAGGCCGCCCCATCGCTTCGCACTTCGACCTGATCTGCGGCACCTCTGCAGGCGGGATGCTGGCCTTGGGGCTGGCCGCGGAAATCCCCGCCATTGAACTCAAAGCCTTGTTCGAACGACAGGGCTCCCGCATCTTTGGTTGCCGAAGTCTCGCTCGGCGCCTTCTGGGCTTCTGGTTGACCGCCAAGCACGACTCCGCAGGGTTGCGGGGCGTGCTGACCGAGCGCTTTCAAGACGCCACGATCGGCAACTTGAAGCACCGCGTTCTCGTGCCAGCCGTCAACTACTCGACGGGGCGCGGCCAGTTCTTCAAAACGCCTCACCATCCCTCATTTGAGATGGACCACCGCATGAGGATCGTGGATGTGGCGTTGGCGACCGCCGCTGCGCCCGTTTACTTTCCGCTAGCGCGCAACGATCGTGGCGTCTTTGCGGATGGAGGACTGGTCGGCAATGCGCCAGGACTGTTCGGGCTGCACGAAGTCAATACGTTCCTCGCGCCGAAACAGAATGCACTGGTCCGGGTGCTGTCCATCGGCACGATGACGATCGGTGCAACCGTCCGTGGCGGCGCCAGCCTCGACCGCGGATTCGGCAAGTGGCGCGGAGGGCTGTTCGATCTGGTGATCTCTGCCCAGGAGTCGTCGGTGGACTACATGCTGCGCCAGTCGTTGGGTAGCAACTACTTCCAGATCGACGACAAGGCCACGCCCAATCAAAGCAAGGACGTAAAGGCGCTGGACCGGGTTTCCATCGGCGCCACGAATACGCTGAAGGACCGCGGCAATCATGCAGCGCAGCGCGCGCTTGGCGACCCTCTTTTCCAACCGTTTCGAGCGCACCAGGCCGGCGCACCCACCTTCTATCACGGCCCCAACAAGAATGTGCCGGAGGCCGAATGCTGAACCTGAGCCCGCTTTTCTTTACCACCGTCGATGACGAATCCTGCATGCATGACGAGCTGGATCTGTCGCCCGAGCAACGAGCGTGGATCGCCAGCGCCCGAAATGATGTCAGGAACTGCCTTCGCACCGGAATTCCGCGCGTGCTGCGCGAACGCGGGTACACGGACGACGTGCCTCAGCCACGCTTCTTCACGCAAGGATCGTGGGCGTACAAGACCTTGAACGGCCCGGCACAACGGCCCCAGCAGGCGGATGTCGATGATGGTTGCTATCTGCCGTTGAGTTTTGTCTCGCAGACGAAGCGTCCCAGCAGGGCCACAACGGTGTTCTTTGCAGCTGCTGAAGAAGCCTTGAGGCTGTTGGTCGAGGAGAAGCACTGGAAGCTTGTCACCGACAAGCCGACATGCATCCGGATTGTCATTGCGGCCTATGCCCACATCGACATTCCGTTGTACGCCATCCCCGACGAAGAATTCGTCACGCTCGCGAAAGCCTCGATGGAGCGATACGGCTATGACTCGCTGACGGAGGCGGTGAACATGGCAGAGCGGGATGCCTGGACGGCATTGCCCGCTGATAAAGTGCTCCTGGCTCACCGCGAGTGCAACTGGATGCCCTCCGACCCCAGGCCTGTGAAGGAATGGTTTTTGGGCGAGGTGGAGGCCAAGGGCGAACAGTTCCGCCGCGTGATTCGCTACTTGAAGGCGTTTCGCGATTGGCGGTGGTCGAGCGGTGGACCGGCTTCGATTCTGTTGATGGCCGCTGCGGCTCCGCTATTCGAGAAGCGGGATCGGCGCGACGACCTGGCGTTGCTGGATGTCGTCGCGGCATTGCCGGCCCGGCTGCGCGCGGGGGTGAACAACCCCGTTGATGAGTCGGAGTCGCTTACTGCACGCCTTGGTAAAGAGGGCGTCGAAGAGGCTGCGAAAGCGTTCGAAGCATTCGAAAAAGTGCTGCGCGGAGCCACCAACGCCGGCAGCCCTTCACAGGCCTGCGTCTGGATGCAAGGCGAATTCGGTCCGCGTTTTCCGAACGAGCCGGACCGGGTCAAGGTGGTATCCGTTGTCGCCACCATTGCCGCAGCGCCGGCTACGGCTGGTCCGAGCGAATTGGTCGGGCGCACGAAGGCCGGATGAGCAGCGTCGCCGTGGTCTCCGATGTGGTCGAAGCCTTCAGGCTGCAAGGCTTCGAGTTTGTCGGCAAGACGGACGACGGCTGGTTCAAGCTGAGGGGGCCGTTGATCCCGTGCGGCGCGGACGATGGCATTCCATGTGAGGTTCAGCTCGACCCTACCTTCTTCGACCTGCCTCGCATTCGGCTGCTCGAAATTCCGCCTGAACTGCCCAATGCAGTTCCTCATCTTGGCGCGGAGGGCGGCCTTTGCTATCTGGCCAAGGGAACTGTCGTGCTGGACATCTACGATCCTGTAGGGCAGTCCTTGGCGTGCCTGCAACGGGCGGCAGCGGTGCTCGGGCAGATCTTGAAGGGCGAGATGATCGAAGATCTCGCCGAAGAGTTCTTTGCCTACTGGAACGGCTGGCTTTGTTTTGTGGACATGCAAGGCGAAGATCTGGGGCGACAAAACTGTATCGTTGCGCAAGCCAATGGGAATCCACTCTGGTTCATCACCGACAACGAAGATCGAACAACAAGAAAGTTGCATTCACTCGGCTACCAGGTCACTGATAAAACGGTGCTGACATACCGGGTCAAGACCACCGCGCAACCCCGCCCACTAACCAGCCACTGGCCCCCCGAAACGGTGGGGGACGTCTTGGCTTGGCAAAGCACCCTGGACCCACGGTGTCGGCGCAAGATTCACGAACGAATCAAGGAAGGGCAAAGCAAAAAAGCAAATGGCGTCCTGATCATCATCGAATCGCCACTGATGACCTACGGCTTTGCCGTGCTCTTTGACCACCAAGTGAGTCAAAAGACCAAGCTTGCTGATCGCAGGGATTCGAGTTTTGGGCTGAAGGTAATGCCCGTCTCAGTGATCAGGATCGATGACCGGTATCTGGCCCAGCGCAACATCCCCAAGTCGAAAACGTTGGCGGGGAAACGAATCGCACTTGTGGGTTGCGGCACGATCGGCGGATACCTCTCGGACATGCTGGTCAAGGCCGGGGCAGGATCATGCGGAGGGAAACTCACGCTGGTGGATTTTGATGGCCTCCTTCCACAGAACATCGGACGGCATCGGCTCGGCTTCCCGGACCTGTTGTCGAACAAGGCTGAGGCGATGGCGAAGGAACTCAAGCGCTTGTCGCCAGGCGTCGAGGTTCATGCGCTCCCCGTGGACGTGAGACAGGCCCAACTGGGAAAGCTGGACCTACTCATCGATGCCACCGGCGAAGAATCCCTCGGGCATTGGCTGTGCGGCCGCTACAGGGCTCCCACGCCCATGCTTTCTGTTTGGATCGAAGGGCCGGGAACGGCTGTGCGTGCGCTCCTGAGAACGAACGCATCGGGTGCGTGCTACCGATGCCTATGGCAGAGCCACAGAAGAGGCGAACTTCGCTCGACCATTGATGCTCTGCCTAACATCTTGGCAGGCCACGGGTGCGAGGGCTTGTATGTGCCATTTCCGGCTTCGGTGTCGGTGCAGGCAGCCAGCTTGGGTGCTGAGATGGCCCTTGATTGGGTCAAGGGCGTCCACTCTCCTGCATTGCGGACCCGGCTGATCGACCAGACCCATCATCTGGCCACGCCTGACTGCGATCCTCTGCGAGATCATGATTGCCCTCTATGCAATTCCTAGGGTCCTGGGCAACTGGCGACAAGAGCAGGTTGCTGCATTTTTCGACCCAGACGCTGGAGACATTCAGTCAGCATATCCAGGCTAGTGATGCCGACTGCGAAGCGGGCGGACTCTTGCTTGGTTCTGTACATGGAGCCCATTTGCTCATTGAGCAGGCGACGGTTCCTACCGCGTGGGACAAGCGGTTTCGCTATCTGTTCGAGCGGATGCCGTTTGGTCATGAGGCTATTGCGTTGTCGCGATGGACGGCGAGTCAGGGAACTGTCCGCTATTTAGGCGAATGGCATACCCACCCGGAAGACCATCCCCAGCCTTCTAGCCTTGACAGATCTGAATGGACTTTGTTGGCAGCGCAGCGTCGGGACAAGCGGCCAGTGCTCGCTGTCATCATCGGGCGTAGATCTCTGTATGCAGAGTTGGTGCCGAGATCAGGCGAAGGGTCGATATTCTTCCCCGTGGAGTAGAGCACTAGCGCAACAACCATCATCGTCTTGACTTGCACCTCCACTCAGACGGTAGTGCATTAAAGACGACGTCATCGGGGAAATTCCTTCCTCTGCAGCGGAGTTTGCCGCGGAAAGCGGTGGCTGGCCGGTTCCGATTGATTGCGGCGCCGGAAGACCGGCCGTTTGAGCATCGAGCCATCCGCATCCCTCGGAGAACGGCTCGATGGAAACCACTCGCAATCCCGCGCAGGTTCGGCGCTTCGCCGTCGAGGCACCCTGGGCCGTGCGTGTTGCCGCGCTGCTGCTTGCCGCTGCCGGATTGCAGCCCGCCATCGCCGCTGACGCCTCCGACAACGCTGCGGAGCGCGAGATGCTCGCCGCGGTAACGCGCCAGCTCGAACTGCTGGACCGCCTCGCCGAGCACGCCGCCACCACCGCGCCGCAGGAGCGCGCCCGCTACCACTTCGACTACGCGCGGCTGCGCGCCGACCTGGAGCGCGTGCGCACCGGCGTGCGCGACTACCTCGTTCCGCAACGCGCCCAGCCGCGTGATCCCGTGCCGCTGGCCGGTGACTACACGCGCAGTAACGCGGCGCCTGCGACGTCGCCCAAGGAGGCGCCGTCGCCATGACGCCTTCCGCCGATCAGGTCGCCGCCTTCACGGCCAACGGCGGCTTCGCGCCCGGGGCCGTCTCCACCGTCGTGCTCGGCTTCGTCTTCGCCATCCTGCTGCTGTGGGGCGTGTGGGCGATGCGCACTGCCTATGTCGGCTGGGCCGAGCACCACCTGACCCAACGCCAGTTCCTCGGCGTCATCGTGCGCTTCGTCGCGATGTACCTGGTGCTGGGCTTTTTCCTCCTGTCCTGACCCCATGAAAGGTACTTCGCCATGAACGC
This sequence comes from Stenotrophomonas sp. STEN020, assembly GCF_056760195.1. Classification (NCBI taxonomy): domain Bacteria; kingdom Pseudomonadati; phylum Pseudomonadota; class Gammaproteobacteria; order Lysobacterales; family Lysobacteraceae; genus Stenotrophomonas; species Stenotrophomonas sp. STEN020. The sequence goes on along the minus strand of NZ_JBRREI010000009.1, from coordinate 32,346 downwards.
TCCCGCTACTTCTCGCCGTCCCACGTCGCGGCCCGCCGCGCGCATCGCCGCGCTGCTGATCCCGCTGGGCATCGCCGCCACGCCGCTGCCGTCGTTCGCCGACCTTCCCACGCTGGAAGACCCGTCGCGCGGCACCGGCAGCGGCATCATGCAGACGCTGCAAAACTACGGCTACGACATCGTGCTGCTGATCGCGCTGCTCGTCGTCGCCTCGATGTTCGTCGGCGTCTGCTACCACGCCTACACGCGCTACGCCGAGATCCACACCGGCCGCGCAACGTGGGGGCAGTTCGGGTTGACCGTCGCGGTGGGCGCGATCCTGCTGGTCGTCGGCATCTGGCTGCTGACCAAGGCTACCGGCGTCCTGTAAGGCCCGGCAACGATGGCCGGCGCCCTGGAGAGTCCGTCGCGCGACGGGCTCGTGACCTTCCTGCCGCACCGCCTCAACCGCCACCCTGTGGTCGTGCGCGGGCTCACGGCCGACGAGCTGTGGGTCTGCGCCGGGCTGTCCGGCGCGGCCGGTCTCGTGGCCGGCGTACCGCTGGCCTGGCTGACGCACAGCATCGCGATGGTGCCCACGCTGATCGTCGCCGGCATCGGTGTCGGTGTCTTCGTGGGCGGCGGCCTGCTGCGGCGGTGGAAGCGCGGCCGGCCCGACACCTGGCTGTACCGCCAGCTCCAGTGGCGCCTCGCGCTGCGCTACCCCGCGCTGGCTGCGCATGCGGGCGGGGGCCAGCTCATCACCCGGTCGGGCTGGTGGTCCACGCGGCGCCTGCGGCCCGATCCGTCCCTGCGTCGAGGTAGACCATGAGCCGATTCAAGAACGAGGTCGCGCACCTGCAGGCGCATGTGAAGACCTTGCGCCTGGCTGGCGCCGCACTGTTCGTCGTGGCGCTGCTGCTCGGCTTCGGCTGGTGGAGCGCACCCAAGAGCCTGACCATCCACGTGCCACCCGACCTGCGCTCGGGCAGCACGCGCAAGTGGTGGGACGTGCCGCCGGAGAGCGTCTACGCCTTCACCTTCTACATTTGGCAGCAGGCCCAGCGCTGGCCGACCAATGGCGAGCAGGACTACCCGCGCAACCTGCATGCACTGTCTGCGTACTTCACGCCGAGCTGCCGTGCCTTCCTGCAGCAGGACTACGAATTCCGGCGCAGCAACGGCGAGCTACGCCAGCGCGTGCGCGGCATCTACGAGATTCCCGGCCGCGGCTACGGCGACGAGCCGGCCATGCGCGTGCGCACCGTGTCGGCCAACAACTGGATCGTCACGCTGGACGTGAGCGCCGACGAGTACCTGGGCGCCGAGCAGGTCAAGCGCGCGCTCGTGCGCTATGCACTCAAGGTTGTGCGCATGGACGTGGACCCCGAGCGCAACCCCTTCGGCCTGGCGCTGGACTGCCATGCACGCGCGCCGGAGCGCATCGAGACCCCGCCGCCTGCGGCGCCGCCCGGCCGGGCCGCAAGCGCCGGCTCCAACTTGCAGGGAGACACCCCATGAAGTCCCTCGTGAAGCGTTCATCTGCGGCGGCCCTGGCTGGCCTGCTGCTGTGCCTGGCCTTCGTGCCTGCGGCCCATGCCGTCGAAATCCTGCGCTGGGAGCGCCTGCCGCTGGCGGTGCCGCTGGTGGTCGGCCAGGAGCGCGTGGTGTTCATCGAGCGCAACGTGCGCATCGGTGTGCCGCCCACGGTTGGCGAGCAGTTGCGCGTGCAGAGCGCTGGTGGCGCGATCTACCTGCGCGCGAGCGCGCCGATCCCGCCCACACGGCTGCAACTGCAGGACGTGGAGTCGGGCGCGCTGATCCTGCTGGACATCGCGGCCGAGCCGGCGAAGGCGGGCCAGCCTGCACTCGAACCCGTGCGCATCGTCGAAGGCGACGTGCCGGCGACGCGCTACGGCGAGCCGGCCAAGCCGGCGGACGACGATGCGGAGCGCACCGTACCCGCAGCGAAGCGCGCCACGCCGGTGGCGGTTGTGCTCACGCGCTATGCGGCGCAGAACCTCTACGCGCCGCTGCGCACCGTGGAGCCCGTTCCCGGCCTCGGCCGCGTCAATCTGCGCCGTGGGCTGGAGCTTTCCACCTTGCTGCCCACACTGCCGGTGCGTGCGCAGGCGCTGGCCGCTTGGCGGCTCGAAGACCAGTGGGTGACGGCGGTGAAGCTCACCAACGCCTCCGGGCGCTGGCTCGACCTCGATCCCCGCGCGCTGCAGGGCGACTTTCTCGCCGCGACCTTCCAGCACCCGAATCTGGCGCCGGCCGGCCGCGCCGCCGACACCACGGTGGTCTACCTCGTGACCCGTGGCCACGGCCTGGCCGAGTCGCTGCTGCCCAAGCTCTCACCGATCGACGCGACGGTGAACCTGCCGCCGGCCGCGGCGGCCGGCCAGGCCGAAGGAGGTGCCCGCCATGAAAAGTAACCCCCTCCTGAAGTGGCTGCTGATCCCGATGGCGCTGGTGCTGCTGTTCGTCGGCATCAAGATGTTCTCCGGGGATCGCGGCGCCAAGCCCGTTCCGGCCGGCAGCGCCAACTCGCTCACGCCCGAAGAGATGAAGGCGCTGGGCATCGAGGGCGACACGCCGCGCGATACCGTTGCCACACTGGTGGCCCAGGTCAAGCAGTTGCGCAACGAGCTGCAGACGGCGCTCAACGACAACAAGAACCAGAAGAGCGAGAACGAGCGTATGCGCGCGCGGGAAAGCGCGATCGACCAGCGCATCCAGTCCGCGCTGGATGGTGAACGCGGCCGCCTGCAGCAGGACCGCGAGCAGTTGGCCGGCGACCGCCAGCAGACCCAGGGCCTGCTGCAAGACCTGCAGCGGCGCCTGGATGGGCTTTCCGGCAAGGGCGGCCAGGCCGATCTGCCGGTCGGGCTCGGCCTGGAGGACGGCGACGGCAAGGGCTTCAGCGGCAGCCAGGGCGGCGCCGCGCGCAGCACCAGCGGCACGCGCTGGGTGGAACCGGACGATGCGAAGCCTTCGGCGAAGAACGGCAGCAGCGGCGGCCTGAACTTTCCGACCAGCTTCGGGCCGGCGCAGAAGACGCTTTCCGACACGGCCGACAACGTGGCCAGCACCGTCGCGGATGCAGGCAGCCGCGCCGTGGGCACGTCGTCCAAGCCGGTCTACACGGTGCCGTCGAACTCGACGCTGATGGGCTCCATCGCGATGACCGCGCTGATCGGCCGCGTGCCGATCGACGGCACGGTCAACGACCCGTACCCCTTCAAGGTGCTGATCGGCCCGGACAACCTCACCGCCAACGGCATCGACATTCCCGACGTGGCGGGCGCGGTGGTCAGCGGCACGGCCTCGGGCGACTGGACGCTTTCCTGCGTGCGCGGGCAAATCCGCTCGGTGACGTTCGTCTTCAACGACGGCACGGTGCGCACCATGCCGGAGGACGGCAACCGCAACCAGAACGGCGGCTCGGGCGGCAACGCGAACAGCACCACGCACGGCGGCCTGGGCTGGATCAGCGACCCCTACGGCGTCCCCTGCGTCAGCGGGGAACGGCGCAGCAACGCGCAGCAGTACCTCGGTTCGCAGGCCCTCATCACCGCGGCCGGTGCCGGTGCGGCCTCCCTCATCAAGTCGGACAACGGCAGCGTGGCCGTGGTCGCCAACAGCAACGGCTCGCTCGGCACGGTGGGCATTACCGGCAACGAGGCCATGGGCCGCATCCTGGCCGGCGGTGTGCGCGACATGGCCGATTGGGTCAACAAGCTTTACGGGCAGGCCTTCGCCGCCGTCTACGTGCGCCCCGGCGCCAAGGTCGCCGTGCACCTGGAGCAGCCGCTCAACATCGACTACGACGCCAAGGGGCGCCGGGTCAATCACCGCATCGGAGGCAAGCATGCGTCGGATTTGGATTGAATCGGCCGTGGTGCTGTGCGCGGTCGTGGTGCTGGGCGGCTGCGCCACCAGCAAGGACAAGGTACTCCCGCACGGCGACTACACCATGCTCGACGTGTGGAACCAGGAGACGGGCGGCAGTGCCGGCGGCGGGCAAGCGGCGCGGCAACTGCTCGATGCACGCCAGGGCCTGCGCCGGCCGCTGACGGAGGCCGACGTGCATGCGGCGCCCGCCGCCGCTACCGCCTACACGCGCACCGCGGCCAACGAGATCTACCGCCAGTTCCACCGGCTCCCCAACCCCGATCTGGTCATGTACGTGTTCCCGCACCTGGCTGGCAGCGATCCGGTGCCAGTGCCTGGCTACACCACCGTCTTTCCCCTGTATCAGAGGGTCCAGTACGCCATGCCCGGCGAACGCCTGGAGGACTACTGATGGCCTGGACCTTGCCCTGGCCGCGCAAGGCCCTCGCATCGGCTGGCCCTGAGCTGCACGACGAGGATGCCTGGTCGCGGCATGTGACGACACTGGCGGCACACGGCATCCCGGAGCCGGGCACCGTCGCGGATGACCGGCTGCACCGTCCTGCTACCGAGGCGGACCAGCAGGCGCTCTACGGTGTGGCGCCGTCCTTCGCCGACCTGCTGCCTTGGGTGGAGTACCTGCCGGGTTCCAAGAGCATGCTGCTGGAAGACGGCCAGTCGGTGGCGGGCTTCTTCGAGCTGGCGCCGGTGGGCACCGAGGGCCGCGAGATGGCCTGGCTGTGGCAGGCGCGCGATGCGCTGGAGAACGCACTGCAGGACTCCTTCGACGAACTCGACGAGAACCCCTGGGTGGTGCAGCTCTATGCCCAGGACGAATCGAGCTGGGACAACTACCTGCGCGGGCTGGCCGACTACGTTCGGCCGCGCGCCCAGGACAGCGCCTTCACCGACTTCTACCTGCGCTTCTTCGGCCATCACCTGCGCGCCATCGCCAAGCCCGGCGGCCTGTTCGAGGACACGACGGTGACGCGCCTGCCGTGGCGCGGCCAGGTGCGGCGCGTGCGCATGGTGGTCTACCGGCGTGCGAGCGCTACGACCGCATCGCGGCGCGGTCAGTCGCCCGAGCAGGCACTGACGACGATCTGCGACCGGCTCGTGGGCGGCCTCGCCAACGCGGGCGTGAAGTCCCGGCGCATGGCGGCCGACGACATCCACGACTGGCTGCTGCGCTGGTTCAACCCGCACCCGACGCTGCTCGGCCCCAGCGCCGATGACCGCGAGCGCTTCTACGAGCTGACCCGTTACCCCGAGGAAACCGAGCAAGGCGAGATCGAGCTGGCCAGCGGGGACTTCGCGCACCGCCTGTTCTTCGGCCAGCCGCGCTCGGACATGGCGAACGGCACCTGGGTGTTCGACGGCATGCCGCACCGGGTCATCGTGATGGACCGGCTGCGCATGCCGCCCGCCACCGGCCACGTCACCGGCGAAACCCGCAAGGGCGGCGATGCGGTCAATGCGCTGTTCGACCAGATGCCCGAGGACACGGTGATGTGCCTGACGGTCGTCGCGACGCCGCAGGACGTGCTCGAAGCTCACCTGAACCACCTGAGCAAGAAGTCGGTCGGCGAGACGCTGGCCTCGGAGCAGACACGCCGCGACGTGCAGGAAGCGCGCGGGCTGATCGGCAGCGCGCACAAGCTGTACCGCGGCGCGCTCGCCTTCTACCTGCGCGGGCGCGACCTGGCGCAGCTCGACGCCCGCGGCCTGCAACTGGTCAACGTCATGCTCAACGCCGGTCTGCAGCCGGTGCGCGAGGAAGACGAGGTGGCGCCGCTGAACAGCTACCTGCGCTGGCTCCCGTGCGTGTTCGATCCGGCGCTGGACAAGCGCCAGTGGTACACGCAACTGATGTTCGCGCAGCACGCCGCGAACCTTGCGCCGGTGTGGGGCCGCAGCCAGGGCACGGGGCATCCGGGCATCACGTTCTTCAACCGCGGCGGCGGGCCGATCACCTTCGATCCCTTGAACCGGCTCGACCGCCAGATGAACGCGCACCTGTTCCTGTTCGGGCCGACCGGCTCTGGCAAGTCGGCAACGCTCAACAACATCTTGAACCAGGTCACGGCCATCTATCGGCCGAGGCTGTTCATCGTGGAGGCTGGCAATAGCTACGGTCTGTTCGGCGACTTCGCCACGCGGCTCGGCCTCAAGGTGCATCGCGTGAAGCTCGCGCCCGGCGCCGGCGTCAGTCTCGCGCCGTTCGCCGACGCGCACCGGCTGGTCGATACGCCCAGCCAGGTGCAGACCTTGGATGCCGATGCGCTGGACGAGGACCAGGAGCCCGCAGCGCAGGCGGCGAGCCGCAGCGACGAAGTGGACGAGCAGCGCGACGTGCTCGGCGAGCTGGAAATCACCGCGCGGCTGATGATCACCGGTGGCGAGGACAAGGAAGAGGCGCGCATGACGCGCGCCGACCGCAGCCTGATCCGCCAGTGCATCCTCGATGCGGCCCAGCGTTGCGTGGCCAACCAGCGCACCGTCCTGACGCGCGACGTGCGCGATGCGCTGCGCGAGCGCGCCCGCGATACGGCACTACCCGAGGTGCGGCGCGCGCGGCTGCTGGAAATGGCCGACGCGATGGATATGTTCTGCCAGGGCGTGGACGGCGAGATGTTCGACCGGCCCGGCACGCCCTGGCCCGAGGCCGACATCACCATCGTCGATCTGGCGACCTTCGCACGCGAGGGCTACAACGCGCAGCTTTCCATCGCCTACATCAGCCTTATCAACACGGTCAACAACATCGCCGAGCGCGACCAGTTCCTCGGCCGGCCGATCATCAACGTGACGGACGAGGGGCACATCATCACCAAGAACCCGCTGCTTGCGCCCTACGTCGTCAAGATCACGAAGATGTGGCGCAAGCTCGGCGCCTGGTACTGGCTGGCGACGCAGAACATCGACGACCTGCCCAGGGCCGCCGAGCCCATGCTCAACATGATCGAGTGGTGGATCTGCCTCTCGATGCCGCCCGACGAGGTGGAGAAGATCGCGCGCTTTCGCGAGCTGAACGCGGCGCAGAAGGCGCTGATGCTGTCGGCCCGCAAGGAGGCCGGCAAGTTCAGCGAGGGCGTGATCCTTTCCAAGAGCATGGAAGTGCTATTCCGCGCGGTGCCGCCCAGCCTGTACCTGGCGCTGGCTCAGACCGAGCCGGAAGAGAAGGCCGAGCGTTTCCAGTTGATGCAGCAGTACGGCATCGGCGAACTGGACGCCGCTTTCAAGATCGCCGAGAAGATCGACCGCGCCCGCAGCATCGAGCCGCTGGTGCTCGATGCGCTGGCGTGACGGGGAGTCCACGATGCGCATCCCTCGCTTCGCGCCGTCCCGCACCGTCCTTGTCGTCGCGCTGCTGATGGCCGCGGCCCTGACAACGGCCGCATGGCTCGGCCTGCGGCCGCAGTCGCCGCCCGCCGAACCCGATTTTCCTTCGGCAGAAGCAACGCCTGCGCCGGCAACGGCACCAGCCGGCCCGCCCTGGCGCTATGGCCGCGCCGATGCGCGCTTCACGGTGGTCGAGTACGCCGACCTCGAATGCCCGTTCTGCCGCGCCTACTTCGCAGTGCTCAAGCGCTGGATCGACGCGCACCCGGACGTGAGCTGGCAATGGCATCACCTGCCGTTGCCGTTGCACGAGCCGGCCGCGTCTGCCGGTGCGCGCCTGGTGGAGTGCGTCGGCGAGGCCGGCGGCCAGGCCGCGTTCTGGCAGGCCGCCGAGTGGGTCTACACGCACACCCGCGGCGACGGTCAGGGCCTGCCCGAGGGCCTGCGCTATCCCGACCTCACGCCGGCCGCGCAGCAGTGCCTCGACAGCGACCGCCCCGATGCGCTGATCCGCGCACAGTCGGCGAGCGCGGCGCAGGAGGGCATCAAGGTCACGCCCACGCTGCGCCTGCAGGATCGCCAGTCCGGCAAGACGCTGCTGCTGCACGGCCCGGTCGAAGGAGATGCCTTGCTGTCCGCGATCGACCTGCTGGCGGCCAGTGCAGCGGCCGAGCCCGCATCGAAGGAAATGCCTGCCGAGTCTCTCGGAGACATGCCCAGGTAGCCACGATCTTCAAGGCTACGACGCGGCTTGGCCGTGCTGATCGACCCCGTTCGCTGCGCATCCCTGGACGCGAACAGCCACTGTGCATGCGGTGGCGGATGCCCGCTCTTCTGCCGCTTGTTCTTCATCGTCCCCGGAGGGTTTGTCCCTCCCGGGACAGGCGTCCTCCGACTTCATCCCGTGGAGGTTCGCCATGTCCTATGTCGTCGCCGACTCGCGTCCCGAGTCGCTCAGCCTGATCGCCGCCCAGCACGAAGACTGGATCATCCGCCAGGCCATCGCCTTGCTGGAACAACGCATCTTCAAGGCCGGCCCGATGCTGAACAGTCCCGCCGCCGTGCGCGACTACCTGCATCTGAAGCTGGTCGCGGAGCCCAACGAGGTCTTCGCCGTCGTGTTCCTCAACTCTCAGCACCAAGTCCTCGCCTACGAGCCGATGTTCAAGGGCACGGTCGATCAAACCTCGGTGTACCCGCGGGTGCTGGTGCAGCGCGCCCTGGCCCTCAACGCCTCGGCGGTCATCCTGGCCCACCAGCATCCATCTGGCATGACCGTGCCTTCGGCCGCCGATCAGGCGCTGACCGACCGGCTCAAAGCCGCCCTGGCGATAGTCGATGTCCGGGTGGTGGATCACTTCATCGTCGGCAAGGGCACGCCGTACTCCTTCGCCGAATCCGGCCTGCTGTAGCGCCGCTGACCGCCTGGTCCCCGCGGGAGCCTCGGCTCCCGCTTTTCTTTCGCCTGTCTGCCCAAAGCGGAGCGCGCGCGGTGCGCATTCCTTGTCGCGGTTGGACTGCCTTCGGCGTTCGACTAGAGCCTTGCTCTCATTCCCAGGACGCCCGCCATGACGGCTCCCTTCTTGAAACCCATCCCGCGGCTGCGGTGTACGCGCATCGCCTGCGCGGGAGGGCTGCTGCTGTGCCTGCTCGGCCAGGACGCATCCGCAGCCGACGTGCTGGTCGTGACCGACAGCCGCCATCCCGTGCAGTCCGCATCCGGCGCGCGCGTGATCGAGCTGGATCTGCCCGAGCGCATCGAGGCCGAACTGGCCGCGGGCCTGCCTGCCGATCCGGGCCGCGCGGCCGCGCTCGTGCAGCAACGCCTGCGCGATGGCAGCCAGGCACTACAGCGCCGCATCGGCAGCGCCTACCAGGGCGTCGCCGATGCCTGGGGCTTGGGGCTGGCCAAGGTGCCTGCCGTGGTGGTCGATCGCCGCTACGTGGTCTACGGCGAGCCCGATGTCGCGCGCGCCGTGGCACGCATCGAATCACATCGGAGGGCACAGCCATGAACCGCCTGCTGTCGGCGTCGTCGCGCCGGGCCCGCCTTGCCATCGCTTCGGTGCTGCTCGGCGGCGCCGCTTCGAGCTTCGCGCTGAACACGGCTACCATCGTGTCCTCGGCCCTGTCGCCCGACTGCCTGGAATATCGCGTCGTCGGCATCTGCTACTGGCTGTTCTGCACCTGGACGGGCTGCACGGTGCGCACCTCGGTGAAGGTGCGCCACTACATTCCCGACGCGGTGGTGTCGAGCTACAGCAACACCGGCGAGAACCCGTGGATCGAGGTGCGCGCCATGAGCATGCCCAATCCCACGGCGCAGGCCGGCGGCGACGGGACGACGAACCACGACAACGAGAACAACCTGGCGAAGTTCAAGAACGCCGACGTGATCGGGCATCCCGGCGGTTCGGTGTTCAGCCAGTTCGCCAGCGCGTCCGGCTACGCCTGCCAGGGCGCAGGCACGGCCTTCATGCCGTACCTGCTGAGCACCCTCGACACGCTGGCCTGGCGCTACAACGTCCCGGAGATGGTGTACCCCGAGGCGGTGATCCCCGGCATGCGCGAGATCGGCGGCCGCACGACGCTCAACCTGTGGGGCAACGTCTATCCGCGCGGCGGCTTCCTGCATCAGACCGACGACTACAAGAGCGGCGCCGTCGTCGCGCAGCGCGCGGGCGATGTCGTCACGCGGCGCATGCAGCCGCACGTCTACCAGCCGCTGCTCGCGAGTTCGAGCGACGGCTATTGGCCGGCCGGCGCCCTGGTGGAGAGCGATGCCTCCACCGGCAAGTGGCAGGAGCTGACGCCGACCCTCTCCAACTCCTGCGCCGTGTTCCCCCACTCCAACACGCGCGTGCAGGCCCAGCAAGGCGACTACGCCTGGGCGCTGTGGCGGCCCTATGCCTGCTGCCAGCGCCGCGGGCAGGTCTTCCTCGGCAGCGTCGATTTCCTCTGAGGTATTCCGATGAAAGCGTCTCTCTCCCGTTTCGCACAGCGCGCCAGGCCCTACGCGCTCAGCATCGCGCTCGCCTGCGCCGTCACGGCCGCAGCCGGCGTCGCGTGGGCGCAGACCCGCATCAGCCCCACCGGCGTCGGCGTGAGCGGCAGCGTCATCGGCGACGACGTGCTCTACAGCATCGGCGGCGGCCGGGCCGTGTCCATGGGCGGCGCCGGGAACATGCAGAGCATCGGCGTGGGCATCGGCTGGAACAGCAACCTGATCTGCGGAAACATGAGCATCACGACGACGCTGCAGAACCAGTTGAACGGCCTCACCAATGGCTTTCAGCAGATCATGTCCTCGGTGATCCAGAGCGCCACCAGCGCCGTGGCGTCGCTGCCGGCCCTGATCATCCAGCGCGCCGATCCGGGCCTCTACAACCTGCTGACCAACGGCGTGCTGCAGGCTCGGCTCGATTTCGACCGCAGCAAGTTGACGTGCAAGGCGATGGCCAACCGGATGGCGGACATGGCCGGCGGCCAGGCCGGGTGGGATCAGCTCGCCGAAGGTTTCGCGCTGCGCGATGCGGTGAGCAGCACCGATGCGGTGTCCGCCGTCGAGCAGGCCGAATCGAACAAGGGCAACAACGGCGTGCCCTGGGTGGGCGGCGGCAACGCGGGCGGCTCGGGCCAGGGTTCCATCAAGGTGGTCGGCGACGTGACCCGTGCCGGCTACAACCTGCTCAACAGCCGCGGCGTCAGCGACACCTCATCCATCCCGCGCGCGTCCTGCGGCAACCGGCTGACCTGCCAAACCTGGTCCTCGCCGCAGGCCGCAGCGGACTTCGCAACCCGCGTGCTCGGCGAGCGCGAGCAACGCACCTGCGAGACCTGCACCAAGACGCAGACCACGCCTGGCGTCGGCCTGACGCCGGTGATCCAGGAAGAGTACGAGACCAAGCTGCAGGCACTGCAGGGCCTCGTGACGGGCTCGACGCCGATGACGGTGGCAAACCTCGAAGCCGCCGGCAGCAACTCGCTGCCGATCACGCGCGGCGTGATCGAGGCGCTGCGCGACGAGCCCGATCAAGACCTGCTCGGCAAGCGCCTGGCGTCCGAAGCCGCGCTGTCGAGCGTGCTGGAGAAGGCCCTGCTGTTGCAGCGCACGCTGCTGACCGGCAAGAAGGAGCCGAACGTCGCCGCCAACGAGCTGGCCGTGAAGGCGGTCGATCAGGAGAACAACGCGCTGGAGCAGGAGATCAACAACCTCAAGACCGAGCTGGAGCTGCGGCGCACGCTGGCCGGCAATTCGGCGATGGCGATCGTGCAGCGCCACGGCACCCGCGCCGCGGGCTCGCGCGGCATCTTCGAGGGCGACACGACGCGCGACCGGCTCAAGGAAGTGCAGAAGCCGCGGAGCGGGCCATGACCAGCCGGGCCTGGCTGCGGCCGGCACGGCTGCTCGGCCGCCGCGTCGGCATCGTGCTGCTGTGGGTGCTGCTGGTGGCGGGCATCGCGGTCGGCGTGAACGTCGTCGGCCTCCACATCGTCGGCAGCATCGACGGCTGGGAGCAGTGGCTGCGCGAGCACTCGGTCCACTTCCTCGTCTGGCGGCTGCTGCTCTACGCGGCGACGGCCTACGGCTGGTGGTGGATGCGTCGGCGCCTGCGCGAACGCGAGCCATTGGCCGAGACCCATCAGCGCCTGCTGCGCGCCGAGATCGCGGCCGTCGCCACCCTCGTGCTGCTCGAAGGCAGCCAGCTACTGCGCAATGGCTGAGCCCTGGAGAACGCCATGACGCTCAACACAACGGACTACCTGGAGTATTACCTGACCCTGGTCGGGTGGATCGTCAGCAACGGCATCTGGAACATCCTCGTGGCCAGCGGCGTATTCGCGCTGCCCTTCGTGGTCATGGTGGTGCAGGAATGGCTGCGCGCGCGGGCCGAGGGTGCGGACGAGGGCAACAAGGGGGTGCTGTCATCGATGCGCATCGAGAACCGCGTGTGGGTGGCGATCGTCGTCATCCTGTTCGCCGGCATCCCCTTCATTCCGGTCGACCTCAGCACCATCAAGTTCGACACGACGCGCTCCGCGCAATGCCAGGTCAGCGTCCCGCAGCCCACCGACACGGGCTGGTCGAACGCCTACACCACGCTCAACAACCAGAGCGCGCTGGTGCCGGTGTGGTGGTTCTTCATGCACGCCATCTCGAAGGCGGTGACGGGCGGCGCGGTGGCGGCCATCCCCTGCGGAACGGATCTGCGTCAGATGCGCATGGACGTGGATGCCACGCGCATCGATGACCCGGTGCTGGCCCAGGAGGTCGGCGACTTCGTGCATGACTGCTACGGCCCCTCGCGCGCCAAGCTGTTCATGTCTCGGCCCACGCTCTCCGACGAGCAGATGAATGACGTGACCTGGATCGGTTCGAGCTACTTCCTGAACAACGCGGGCTTCTACGACACCTACCACTCGAACACGCCACGCACGGCCTGGCCCTACGACGCGACGCGCGATGCGGGGCTGGCCCAGGTGGATAGCGGCGGGGGCTACCCCACGTGCCGGCAGTGGTGGTCGGACGGCGGCAGCGGCCTGCGCGCGCGCCTGCTGGCCCAGGTCGATCCCGACCTGCTGACGCGCATCGGCCGCTGGGCGGGCTTCCTGTCGCAGAGCGAGGTGAACGACTCGGTGATCCGCGCCGTGGTCTCGCCGCGGCAGCAGAAGATGAACCAGGGCTCGGTCTACACCGACTACGGCGGCCAGATCGAGAAGACGCTGCCCAACGTCGTGACGCGCGGCGCCGGCGACCTGGGGCTGACCATGGGCTCGCTGGGCTTCTTTCCGGCGATGGACGTGGTACGCCAGGCGCTGCCGATGGTGCTGTCGCTGCTCAAGATGGCGCTGGTGATCTGCATCCCGCTGGTGCTGGTCTTCGGCACCTACGAGCTGAAGGCGCTGGTCGCGGTGAGCTGCGTGCAGTTCGCGCTGTTCTTCGTGGACTTCTGGTTCCAGCTCGCGCGCTGGCTGGACAGCACGATCCTCGACGCGCTCTACGGCTGGGGGTTCGGCGCGAACCGGCCGCACAGCAACTTCGATCCGCTGATCGGCCTGAACAACGCCTTCGGCGACATGCTGCTGAACTTCGTCATGGCGACGATGTTCATCGTGCTGCCTACCTTCTGGGTGGCTGCGCTGGGCTGGGTAGGCGTGCGCGCGGGAACGGCAATTCAAGGGCTGGCGGCAGGAACCAGGGATGCCCAAGCTGCTGGCGGCAGGGGTGCGGGTGTCGCTATGAAAGCAGCGAAGTAACGCCTCTAGGCTTGCTCGTCTTCTGGATCGTGGGGGTCGATCCGGTAATCGTCATGGGTGTAGAGGCCGTACCCGGCAGGGCCGTATCGCCATTCCGGCTTGTGTTCCTCGTCGTAGCTCCCATCGTCGTTGCGGACTACCCAGGCGCCGACCAGCGCGAACGCAAGCAGCAGTGCCAGCCAGAACGCGGTGTAGAGCAGGACACCGATCGCAGCGAGCTTGACGGCCAGCAGCGCGGCCTTGGCAATGCCAGGCGCCCATCCCTGCGCGAGCAGCCAGCCCTGCGCCCGCCGATCCAGACGCGCGCAGCCTCTCCACGCCCGGCCCAGTGTCCGGCCGAGGCGTTCTGCGAAGGTGGTCTGTGCGGCGGTCTTCATGGTGGCTACCTCATGTTCATCCTGTCGTGTGGCTGTGATCCCTGTCCGTGTCGCGATTGAAACCTGTGCTGTTCTTCAACCGCGGTCTAGTCCTTGTCTGCTGCGCGCCAGTCGGCCTGGCTTGCGGCCACCAGCGCCGCCCAATCGTCCGGCGGGTTGCCGCGTCCCAACATCTTCTCGAACACCGCATAGGGGTCGGACTTGCTGCCCGACGACCGCAAGGTCTGCTCGTCGTTGACCCAGGCGAACACGATCGCCTTGGCCTTGGAGTCGAAGCGGAAGAACAGCCGGAACCGCCTCCCGATCTTTGCGCGCCGCCAGTGCCGGTAGGCCGGCCCCAAGGTGTTGCCCTGGCGGAATTCGTCGCGCGCAGGATCGCTCGGCACGACATCCATGATCAACTGGCTCAACGCCCGGAACAGCTTGACGTTGGCGTTGCTCTCGAACCCCTGCGGGTCGTTCTGTTCGGCCCGTTCCGCGGCCGCGTGCAGCTTGCGCAACTGCTCGATCACGCCCTCGTGGAACAGGAGCGTCCAACCGTGCCGCTGCATCAGAGCGCCACTTCGCCTTCGATGTCTTCATCGAGGTTCACCGCGTGGTGCGCGTTGGCCAGCATGGCCCGCGCCAGATCGTCCGGCAGGGACTGGACGTGCCGCCCGGCCCGGATGTCCGCTTCCAGCAGCCCCAGGAAGGCGCCGATGGCCGGGTCTTCATGGTCGGCGTCGGCGCGGGTCACGACGACTTCGCCGCCGCGCAGGTCGAACGCCACCTTGCCGCCGGTGTCCACGCCCAGCGCTTGCCGGATGGACTTGGGCAGCGTGATCTGACCCTTGGAGGTCAGCGTCGCGACTTCGTGGATTTCGGGCATGGCGGCACTCCTGATGGCAATGCCTGGATGGTAAGGAAATTTCCTTACCTTGTCAATCTGGGTGTGCATGGTGCTCCGTCCGGTCGATGAAACGGCTCCATCGTAGGGGCGGCACAGCCAGCCTTCCCGCATCAATCCGACTTGGGCCAAACCCGCATTGGTTGTGGTTCGGCAGGCGTCGTTGCCCTATATCCAAAGGTTTCCGTAAAGGCCAAAGGGCTGGGGAAGGGGCAAGGGAATGGGGCCAAGGGGAAAGGCCCTACCCGAAAAGGCCAAAAGGCTCTCCCGACCGGCCCGCCGTCTGGGGTTCGCCATGCTCTCGCTGTTCCAACGCAAACGGGTGCCACCTGCCGCCAGTGCGCCACCGCCCAAACCTCCCGCCGAGCCCGGCAAAGGGCTGATGCGGCCGGAGCCGGCCGCATCGCTGCTGGCGACGCCGCGCCGGCAGAAGCTGCTGGAACACATCTGGCAGCGCACCTCGCTGTCGCGCCGGCAGTTCGCCACGCTGTACCTCGCCCCGCTGGAACGCTACGCCGAGCTGGTCCAGCAATTCCCCGCGTCGGAGGCCCATCACCACGCCTATCCGGGCGGCATGCTGGACCACGGCCTGGAGATCGTCGCCTACGCGCTCAAGCTGCGGCAGTCGCATCTGCTGCCCGCCGGCGCCACGCCGGAGGCGCAAGCCGCCCAGGCCGAGGCCTGGACCGCAGGCACCGCCTATGCTGCGCTGCTGCACGACATCGGCAAGATCGCGGTCGACCTGCACGTCGAGTACGCGGACGGCACGGTCTGGCATCCCTGGCACGGCCCGCTGCGGCGGCCGTACCGCTTCCGCTACCGCAGGGAGCGCGAATACCGGCTGCACAGCGCCGCCACCGGGCTGCTCTACGCCCGGCTGCTCGATCCGGGCATCTTCGACTGGCTCGCCGACTACCCCGACCTGTGGGCCGCGCTGCTGTACGTCCTGGCCGGCCAGTACGAGCACGCCGGCATGCTCGGCGAACTGGTCGTGCAGGCGGACCAGGCATCCGTCGCCCAGGAACTCGGCGGCGATCCGAGCAAGGCCCTGGCAGCGCCCCGGCACGCACTGCAGCGCAAGCTGCTCGATGGCCTGCGCTACCTCCTGAAGGAAGAATTCAAGCTGAACCAGCCCCAGGCCTCGGATGGCTGGCTGACCCAGGACGCGCTCTGGCTGGTGAGCAAGACCGTCTCGGACAAGCTGCGCGCGCATCTGCTGTCGCAGGGCATCGACGGTATCCCGGCCAGCAACACGGCGGTGTTCAACGTGCTGCAGGATCACGGCATCGCCTTGGCCACACCGGACGGCAAGGCGATCTGGAAGGCCACCGTCACCAGCGATGCCGGCTGGTCGCACAGCTTCACCTTCCTGAAACTGTCTCCGGCCATGGTCTGGGATGCGGCCGACCGGCCGGCGCCGTTCGCGGGTCGCGTGCAGGCCGACGAGGAACAAGGGGCGCCGACACCGCAGGCACCGGCATCCGAAGCGCCAGGCTTGGAAAGCGCCGATACGGCGCCACCAAGCATCGCGCCGACCGTCCCTATGCCCACCGACAACGGCGTGGCTGCGCTGCTCGATCTGCTGAGTGACACGGCCCCACCCGTAGCGCCGGAGGCCCCGAGCGAACCCGAGCCTGCCTCGCCACCGGCGCCTACGGTGCTGCCGCAGATAAGCCTCGCGCCATTTCAGGATCGGCCGGAGCCATCCGGCGAGCATTTCATGGCCTGGCTGCGTCAGGGCATCCAGACGCACAAGCTCATCATCAACGACGCCAAAGCCTTGGTGCACAGCGTCGCCGGAACGGCCTACCTGGTGAGCCCCGGCGTCTTCCAGCGCTATGCGCAGGAACATCTGCAAATCGCCGCACTGGCGAAACCGGAGAACCTGGAGGGATGGCAGTGGGTGCAGAAGCGTTTCGAGAAGCTAGGCCTGCACCGCAAGCAAGCCAGCGGGCTGAATATCTGGACCTGCGAAGTCACGGGGCCGCGCAAATCCAGGCGACTGCACGGCTACCTGCTGAGCGCTCCCGAAGCGCTGTTCCAGGAAATGCCTCCGGACAATCCATACCTGCGCCTCCTCACCGAGGCCGTAAAGCGCGAAAATTCAGCCGCCGGTAATAAGAACGACAACGAACAGGGGTAGACAAGGAGCCACGGCGCGGGCCGGCTTCAGTCCGCTGATTTAGGCGGAGCCGTCTCTGCCAGCTTGGCTTCAGTCAGCGCCATCAAGTGGGCAGAACTGCATTTCAGCGCACGGGCGATTTTGAGAATGAGGGGGAGCGTGGGGACATGCTCGCCACGCTCGATCTTTCCCATGTGCGAACGCTCGATTCCTGACAGATGAGCCAGCGTTTCCTGGGCGATGCCTTGACTGGTTCTTTCTTCGCGCACGGAGGCCCCAAACGCGATGGCTGGTTCCGCTTCGTAGGTTGTTGTCCCGGTGGGCCGGCCTCTTTGAATCGAACGCTTTTGCATTGCCAAAAGCGTCGAGGATTGACACGATATAAACCACGTTAAACTTAACTCAATAGAAGCGACTTCATCGGTCGCCGCGAGTTCACTGCCTGGAGGAACTGGACGTGAAATCGAGCGATGCCTCCACTGAAATCCGGGTGGCTGTGCTCGGCGAGTGGGTGCCTTCACCGCTTGCCGACTTGCTGGCGTTGCAGCGCGCCGAAGAGCCAGAGACCGCCACCGCCTTGATCGGATGCAGTTCCACAGCGCAGGCGCAGGAACTGCCGCACGATAACTTTGACTTGGCCCTGTCCACAGCCGCCTGGGAGTGGCCAGGCTGGGTGTGCGAGCCGTTGTGGCATGACACGCTGGCAGTCGCCGTCGCCAAGCGCTCGCACCTGCTGTCCTACCGTGAAGTGCCTCGCCAAGAGCTGCTCAAGCAGCCGTTGATCTGCGCGCAGTCAACGGCCGACGAGCCGTGGCGCGCGGTGGCGCATGGCCTGGTCGAGGATGCACCGCAGGGCCATGAGCAGACCGTCAGCACCTTCGACATGGCGATGACGCTCGTCTCCGCGGGCTACGGCATTGCCGTCGCACCCGCCGCGAGACTGACCTGCTACCTGCGTCGCGGCATCGCCGCGCGGCCATTGGCTGGCGCACCCATCATCGTGATGGCCTACCTGCTTCGCCCGTCCTCGTCCTTGACCGAGCCCCAGGAAAGATTCGCCCGCCGCGCGCGCTCCGTGTCCTGAGACAGGGGCGCGCACTGCTGGGCGCTGGCGCGCTACGCAAACGCCACCTGCTGCGGGGACCACTCGCTTTCCTTCACCGTCGTGCTCACCGCCATGATGATCTTGTCGAGATTTGTGGCACTGACGCTTTCCAGAGCCGAGCCGCCGCGCAGCTTCGCGCGCGGCTGCAGGAGCGCGTTGTAGATCTGCCAAGGGTCGGCGCCCCTGGTCAGCTTGAGGACCGCCTGGATCAGCGCGTGCTTGACCGGATCGAGATGCCAATCCGGCACGCGCTGACCACGGTTGCCCAGGTTCAGCGCCAGCAGGTTGCCGGCCTTGATCTCGTAGCTGATCCACCGGCGGGACTTGCCCGCCATCTTCGCGTACTCGGCGACTGGCAGGTTGTGTGGTGCCTCGAAGACATCGACCAGTTCCATCCGCTGGCGCTGTATGTCGGACAGCGGTTCCTCCATGACGGAACGCGGCAACGGCACTGCGGGCAGCCGATGCGTCTCGGCTGACACCAGTGGCATCGCGTCTCCCGGCCTGGTCACGATCAGGAGCGGCGCCGACGCGGCCGCTGGTTTGGGTGGCGCACTCGCGGCTTCCTCATCCGAGAGGACGGGCACGCCCTCCAAATGAATGGTGAGCGGCATGCTCGCTGCCTCGACCATGTTCTGCTCGAAGAGATCGAGCCGGTCGGCCCAATCCTGCATCATCCGCCGCCGCTGCTCGACGTACTCGGCGTGGTTGTAGGTGGCACTGACCTTGTTGGGATCGACGTGCGAGAGTTGCGCGTCCACCCACACCTTCGGGTAGCCGATCTCGTTGAGCGCGGTGGACATCGTGCCCCGGATGCCGTGCCCGGTCAGCAGGTCGCGATAGCCCATGCGCTTGAGCGCGCCGTTGAGCGTGTTCTCGCTCATGCGCTTCTTCAACTCGCTGTCGTGGCGGAACAGATAGTGCTGGGCCGGTTTGAGCTGTTCGAGCAGGTGCCGGACGATCTCGATGGCCTGCACCGACAGCGGCACGATGTAGGGTGGAATGTCCTTGGGCAACTGGCGCTTCCTGCGCATGTCCACCTGGAGCTGCTTCACGACCTCGGGCGGGATGATCCAGAGGCCGCGATCGAGGTCGAACTGATCCGGCGTCGCCAGGCGCAGCTCGCCCGTGCGCACGCCGGTGAATAGCAGCAGCCGCAGACCGAGCTGGGTCTGCAGCCGGCCACGATACTTGCGCAGGCGCTGCAACAGCTTCGGCAACTCGGCCATGCGCAGGAACGGGTTGTGGTTCACCGGGGGCAGCGGCAGCGCCACCACGTCGAGGTCGGAAGCCGGGTTCTGCTCCAGGCCCGGCACGACCACCAGCGCGTAGCGGAACATCTGGTTGAACCACGTCCTGACTTTCTCGGCGACGGAGAGCGCCTTGCGCCGCTCGATCCTGGCGATCACTTCCAGCAGGTCAGGGCGTTTGATGTCGTAGATCGAGCGCTTGCCCAGCAAGGGCAGCACATCCTTGGCGAAGACGCGAGGGAGGATCGAGAGGGTGGTCTGCCGGCCCTTCTTGAGGCCGAGTTCGCGGTGGGCAAGCCACTTCTTGTAGATCGCCTCGAAGGTGTTTTCACCGGCGAGTTTGACCGCGGCGCGCTTTTGCTTGCGGTGAAGGCGCGGGTTGATGTCCTTGGCCACCAAGGCGCGCGCCTCGTCACGCAGGGCGCGTGCCTCACGAAGGGACACCTCGGGATAGGTGCCCAGCGACATGCGCTTGGGCTCCTTCATCCAGTAGTAACGGAAGTGCCAGCTCTTGCTGCCCGTGGCCGTCACGGCCAGGGAGAGACCATCGATGTCTGGAAGTGTGTAGGCCTTGCCGGTGGCTTTGGCTTGGCGGACCACCAAGTCTGAGAGTGCCATGCTCTAGCTCCTGAACATGAGTCAGGAACCAGATGCTTAACCCATCGACCTCAGCGCCCTAGCAACAATCCGGAAGCCGTCGTGCCCGCAAAAATGGACACAAAAATGGACATAAACGTCGTGGCTTCAGGTGGATTTCCGTGGAGCCCACTGGAACATCGAGGTGTCGAAAACTCAAACAGAATCAACGACTTACGATGCCTCTTGGACTTCCTCAGAATTCCCTGGAACGATGCAGTGGAGCGGGCGAAGGGAATCGAACCCTCGTCAGTAGCTTGGGAAGCTACAGCTCTACCATTGAGCTACGCCCGCTTTGGCGAGGGTGAAGTCTATGCGTGACGCTGGGACAAAGCAACGGCCAGCCCTGAGCACTCCGCGCCGGCGAAAAACGGTGGCTGAGCACTGCTTTCGCAATCGAATCTGGCTGTTGGGCGGTGTAAGCAACTGTTCTGCAAACACTTGATGCTTCGCGCCGCCAAAACAAAAAAGAGGCGATGCCGCAAACGCGACACCGCCTCCCACACACAACATCGCAATCCGCTCCTGCTACAGGAACTTAGAAGCTGCCACCAAAGCTGGCGAACACCGTCGCATCACGCGCGGACTTCTGCATCGTGGTGGTGCTCAGGCCGATATTGCTTTCCAGGCCGAACAGGTTCAAACGCGCACCCAGCACTGCGGTAGCGTAGTTGCGATCGAACTCCAACCCCGGCACCTTGTACATGCCGACGTCAGCCATGGTCTGCAACCAGGCGCTGGCCTGCTTGCCGTCTTCAAACTCATGGTCGTAGGTGACCTGCACATACGGCTTCACGTTGCCGCCATCGAAGCGGGCCTGCCAGCCGATGCGGCCGACGGTCGAATCCAGGTCCTGATCGCCATAGCCAAACGCGGTGGCGCTGGTATTGCTTTCCACGTAGCCGTCCAGCTTCACCTTCTGCCAGACCACAGCAGCCACCGGACCGTGACGGAAGCCACCGGCCTGGCCGAACTCGTAGCCGGCGTTGATTGCGGCGGTGAGGTTGCTGCCATCCGGCGAACCCTTGTGCTCGCGGGTCGCCGGGCCGAGCTGCACCTTGCGGGTCACGTCATAGCCCAGCCAGCTGTAGCTCAACTGGCCATTGACCCACGCGCGCTCGCCGTACCAGCCCGCGAACAGGCCCAGGGTGGTGTCATCCTGGGTGAAGTCACCCTTGCTGTTGCCGAAATCCGCACTCATCCGGCCGTAGCCGGCGAAACCACCGAGCACCATGCCGTCACGCGCCCAATCCACACCGAACAGACCGGCGGGTGCGAGGCCATCGTAGAGATCGGCATGATCATAGCGCTGCATGTCGCCGCGCACATTGCCCCACCAGCTCAGGCCATCAGCCGGACGCGAACCCGGGTGTGCGCCAACCTGATCGGCACGGGCGCGACCAGTGGTCTGTGCCGAATGGCTCAGGATCTGCTGCAGACGCGGCGCTTCCAGCACCGAGATGGTGTACTGGCCGAGAATCTGGTGGGCAGCGGTGGTCGGATGCACACCATCGGCGAACACATAGGTGTTGTTTGCATTTGGCGCAACCAGACTCAGCGGTGAGCAGGTCAGCGACGAGGCCGAGGTGCAGGCCATGTTGCTGACGTTGGTGAAACCATAGGTTCCCGGATTAGCCACGATTTCCTGCAGGATGGTGAAGGTGTCGACTGGAATCACCTGCAGCCCCGCCTGCTTCAGCCCGCCAAACAGGGCGTTGTTGTAGGTCTTGGCCAGCGCAGTGCCCTGCGCCATTCCGACGGCACCACCGGCGCGGGAGGCCGGGGTCAGGCCGATATCAGGCAAGGTTGGGACCATCACGTATTGGGCACCGGCGGCCTTCAGCGTGCCGACAATGCCGATCTGGTCGGTCACCGCCGCGCCGATGATAGCCTGCGCCTGCGCTGGCGCAGCCTGCACCGCAAACAGATCGTTTGCACCACCCCACACCGTGTACAGCGCATTTGCGTCAGCCTTGCCGCCGTTGGCCGCCAGATACTTGGTCATCTGGGTTTTCATCGACGGCGTTGCGCCCAGCGCACCTACCGTGTCCACACCCACGCGGGCGCCGCCAACCGCGTAGTTGTCGCCGGTCTGGCCGTTGCCATTGGGACTGGCATTGGTACCGTACTGGTCGGCGATGTAGTCCGCCCATACCCAACCCGGGTTGGTGGTAAAGCGGCCCACCAGCGAGGCATTCGGGTCCAGCTTCACCAACACAGGACGGAAGTAACCGGTATCGGTCAGGCTGTCACCGAAGAACACCGTCTTGGAGTACGGCGACTGCGCCATGGCCGGCGCTACGACCAAGGCAATGGCAACAGCCACGGCAGCACGCAGCGGGCGGAGGGAAAGAGACATGTTGAGCTCCTGGGTGGGGGAAAGCGGACAGACATACGCCGCCGCACGTTGTTATGTTTTCATTACCGCGTAAGACACACACGCTGCGCCGCCGCAAACTGTCTGCCGGCTGGGCTTTTGTGGCTGGGCTGGCGAGAATGGCGGCATGAACATCCATCTGAATGGCGAACCCCGCCAGCTGCAGCCCAGCCTGACCCTGATCGAACTGTTGGCAGCCGAAGGCCTGGCCGAGCGCCGCGTGGCGGTTGAGATCAACGGCGACATCATTCCGCGCAGCCAGCATGCGAACCACCAGTTGCAGGACGGAGACGTGGTGGAGATCGTGCACGCACTGGGCGGTGGCTGAGCGCAGCGGTAGTGTCGAGCCATGCTCGGCAGCAGCCTTACCGGCGCACCATCAAATTTGTGGGAGCGGCGTCAGCCGCGAAGCTGACCATACGCAAAGGACTGAAAAGCCACCCGCTCCCCAACCCTCCCCTTGCCTGGGGCAAAGGGAGGGAGTTACAGCGACTGCCCGCGCCGCTTGTAGAGCGCAGCCATGCTGCACCGGGGCGTTACCGGGACAGCCTCTGCCGAGCATGGCTCGGCACTACAATTCAGGTCATTGGCAAGCCCTCTGCCGAGCATGGCTCGGCACTACAGGTCGGCGGGATGGGTGATAATTCGGGCATGAATGCAAATGTCCCCACCGATTCGCTGGTCATCGCCGGCAAAACCTATTCCTCCCGGCTGCTGACCGGCACCGGCAAGTTCAAAGATCTGGAAGAGACCCGCCTGGCTACCGAAGCCGCTGGCGCCCAGATCGTCACCGTGGCCATCCGCCGTACCAACATCGGCCAGAACCCCGGCGAGCCCAACCTGCTCGACGTATTGCCGCCGGACCGCTACGCGATCCTGCCCAATACCGCCGGCTGCTATACCGCCGAAGACGCGGTGCGCACCTGCCGCCTGGCCCGTGAACTGCTGGACGGCCACAACCTGACCAAGCTCGAGGTACTGGGCGACCAGAAGACCCTGTACCCGGACGTGATGGCCACGCTCAAGGCTGCCGAACAGCTGGTCAAGGACGGCTTCGACGTCATGGTCTATACCTCTGACGACCCGATCCTGGCCAAGCGCCTGGAAGAAATCGGCTGCGCCGCAGTGATGCCGCTGGCAGCGCCAATTGGTTCGGGGCTTGGCATCCAGAACAAGTACAACCTGATCGAGATCATCGAGAACGCCAAGGTGCCGATCATCGTCGACGCCGGCGTTGGCACGGCCTCGGACGCAGCCATCGCGATGGAACTGGGCTGCGACGGCGTGCTGATGAACACCGCCATTGCCGGCGCCCGCAACCCGGTGTTGATGGCCAGCGCCATGCGCAAGGCCGTGGAAGCCGGCCGCGAGGCCTTCCTCGCCGGCCGTATCCCGCGCAAGCGCTATGCCAGCGCTTCCTCCCCCGTAGATGGGCTGATCGGCTGATGACCAATCCTTTTGACAGCGCGGGCTCCAAGGCACCGCCCAAGCCCTTCACCGTGACCGAGGGTCGCCGCGAGATCCGCAGTTTCGTCCTGCGCCAGGGCCGCTTCACCCCGGCCCAGCAGCGCGCGTTCGACGACCGTTGGCCACGCTTCGGCATCGACTTCAATGGCGAGCCGCGTGACCTGCAGGCCACCTTCGGCCGCAACGCCCCCAAGGTGCTGGAAATTGGCTTCGGCAACGGCGCTGCCCTGCGCTACGCCGCGCAGTTCGATACCTCCAAGGACTACATCGGCATCGAAGTGCACGCACCGGGCGTAGGCCGCCTGCTCAATGCACTGGCCGATGACAATGCCGACAACGTCAAGCTCTACCACCACGACGCGGTCGAGGTGCTGGAGAAGGAAATCGCGGACGGCGCGCTGGACGAGATCCGCATCTATTTCCCCGATCCCTGGCACAAGAAGCGCCACAACAAGCGCCGTCTGGTGCAGCCAGGCTTTGCCGAGCTGCTGGTGCGCAAGCTGCGCGTTGGCGGCCGTCTGCATTGCGCCACCGACTGGGAAGACTATGCCGAGCAGATGTGGGACGTGCTCGACGCCACAGCCGGCCTGGTCAACCGCGCAGGCCCGCGCGGCGCGGTGCCGCGCCCGGACTGGCGCCCGCAGACCCACTTCGAGACCCGCGGCCAGAAGCTCGGCCATGGCGTCTGGGACCTGTTGTATGACAAACAGGGAATCGAGAACAGGGAAACGGGAATCGGTACACCATGACGTCGTCGCGCTCCCCGTGCCGCTACGCTTGCCCAGCAGGTAACACGCACAAGGGCGCGCCCGGCGTTCGCCATTCCCTATTCCCCATTCCCGACTCCCGCCGCTGATGGATACCGCGCTGACGCTCACCACCGATATGAAGCTCGTGCTCGGGCTGGTGGGCTTCACGATGGCGATGTTCCTGTTCGAGCGGATCCGCGCCGACGTGGTGGCGCTGGTGGTGATGGTGGTGCTGGGCGTTACCGGCTTGATCGCCCCGGAAGAAATCTTCGGCGGCTTCTCCGGTAACGCGGTGATGAGCATCATCGCCACCACCATTCTCGGTGCCGGCCTGGACCGCACCGGCGCGCTGAACAGGCTAGCGGGTTGGTTGCTGCGGCGCTCGCATGGCCTGGAACAACGACTATTGCTGCTGACCAGCGCGACCGCCGGCTTGAACTCCTCGTTCATGCAGAACCCATCGGTGATGGCGCTATACCTGCCCGTCGCCTCGCGCCTGGCCTCGCGTACCGCGCTGACGTTGAAGCGACAGCTGCTGCCGATTTCCGCCGCCATCGTGATGGGCGGCGCGTTGACCATGGTGGGCAACTCGCCGCTGATCCTGCTCAACGATCTGTTGATGTCGGCCAACAACAACCTGCCTTCCGGCACTGCCACCATCGAGCCGCTGCGCATGTTCGCGCCGCTGCCGATTGGCGTGGCACTGCTGATCGCCTCGTTGCTGTATTTCCGCTTCTACGGCAGCCGCAAGCTGCAGGAAGAAGAAACCGAGAGCGAAGACGGCCAGGCCCCAGCCCGCACGGAAAGCTATTTCGCCAAGGCCTACGGCATTGAAGGCGATGTCTTCGAACTGCTGGTCACCGCCGAAAGCCCGCTGGTCGGGATGACCGTGGGCGAGGCCGAGAACCTGTTCGATGCCCCGTTGTTCCTTGCACTGAAGACCGGCGATGACACCCGCCTTTCGCCACCCGCCGACATGCGCATCTGGGTAGGTAGTGCACTGGGCGTAATGGGCCCACGCCAGCAGGTATCCGATTTCGCGCAGAACCAGTTCCTGCGTTTGTCCTCAAGGCTGAAACAACTGGGCGACCTGTTCAACCCGGCCCGCGCTGGCATCTCCGAGGCAGTCATTCCGCCCACCTCGAAGATCATCGGCAAGACCGCCGGCGAGCTGCGCCTGCGCAAGGAACGCGGCATCAGCCTGCTGGCGATCAACCGCGACAAGCAGGTGATCCGCGAGGACGTACGCAATACGCAACTGCGTGCCGGCGACATGCTGGTGTTCCATAGCATCTGGCAGGACCTGGCCACCGCCGCTGAGAGCCGCGACTTCGTCGTGGTCACCGACTACCCCAAGGGCGAGCAGCGCCCGCACAAGTTCAAGATTGCCATGGCGATCTTCGCGCTGACCATCATCATCGCGCTCACCTCGCACCTACCAGTGGCTTTGACCCTGCTCACCGGCGTGGCCGGCATGCTGCTGACCGGCGTGCTGCGCATGGACGAGGCCTATGCGGCGATCAACTGGAAGACCATCTTCATGATGGCCGGCCTGATTCCGCTCGGCTGGGCGATGGACAGCAGTGGCGCAGCGGCCTGGATTGCCGGCCACACCATCGACAAACTGCCTGCGGGCATTCCGGTGTGGGCGTTGGAAATTGCATTGGCCTTGCTGACCACCGCATTCTCGTTGGTGATCAGCCATGTTGGCGCGACCATCGTAATGGTGCCAATTGCAGTGAACCTGGCACTGGCTGCGGGCGGCAACCCCACCGCGTTCGCGTTGATCGTGGCCTTGTCGGCGTCCAACAATCTGATGACCGCGTCCAACCCGGTGATATCGATGGCGATGGGCCCTGCCAAATACACCCCGCGAGAAATGTGGCGGGTCGGTGGACCTCTGTCACTGCTGTACACCGTGATCGTGGTGATCATGATCAACATCATGTTCTGAGATACGATCACCTGCGCTGCTTGACCCGGAAAAGGAGATCGCAATGAAACGGATGACATTGGGAACACTTGGTTTTCTGGCCATGCTCAGCGCCGCTGCTGAGCAGCGCACAGCTCCGCAGGCACATTGCATCGATGCACGCCAGATCAGCGGTGCTGAAGACATCACCTCCAACACGCTCGCAGTGCGGTTGAAGGATGGGCAGCGTTTCAAGGTACAACTCGCACAGGACTGCCCTGCGCCGGAAAGCCGGCTGTCGGTGCGCGGTAGCAAGGAAGGCTGGCTATGTGCAGAACCGGGCGAAAGTCTGGTCATCGGCGACGCACAATGCCCGATCAGCACCATCGCCCCGCTGGATACCCGCAGCTACGCCGACCTGCTACGCCAGCGCGACAGCCAGGTGGCCACCATGGCCCCCCTGCAGGTCAAGGCCGAAAGCGCGCCACGCTCGCGCGGCTTTCGTGGGACAGCCGACTATTGCGTCGGCATTGACGCCGTCCGCCGTTGGAGCGAGGGCCCGCAGGGGATCACCGTCGAAGTTTCACCCAACCGCGCCGCTGGTAATCGCTTCTATCGCATTGAGGTCGCCAGCAGCTGCCCGGCACTGGCCAACGCGCAGACGATGACCCTGGTCTCCGGAATGGGCATCGGGATGGTCTGCGGCCACCCTGGCGACAGGATGGCATTGGCCCGCCCGGAGCGCGAGCTGATCCGGCCCGGCGATCGTGCAAACTTTAGCGGCCGCTACGACTGCCAGATCAGCCGCGTCTACCCGGTGCTGGACAAGAACGGGAGCTGAGCCTGCAGCGCTCAGCCCAGCAACACCTTGCCATCGCCAACAGATACCGGCACCGCGCGCAGCGAGTCGCCTTTGCACGGGCCTGCGACGCAAATGCCGCCGTCCAGCTCGAACGAAGCACCGTGCACAGCACAGACCAAGTGCCCTTCGCGGCTCTTGAGGAACTGGCCGGGCGCCCAGTCCAGCGCACGCCCGGCGTGCGGGCAGACGTTCAACCATGCCCGCACTGCATCGCCATCGCGGTACAGCACCAGCGTCTCGGCATCGCCATCGATCACCGCCACCACCGCATGAAAGCCTTGATCAGGCACGGCAGCAAGAGGGCAAAGTTCGATTCCGGAAGCAATGGCGCTGGACATTGGAACACCGATACAAGTAAGCCGCTCATTGTCGCATGGGCAATCAAGGCTGGAACGAAGCTGACTCACGGCAATGTCACGGCCCCCTATTCAGACACCAATTAACGACAACTTCACGCAATTGACCCGATCGCCCCTGATACTCCACAGCAGACTCAACGTCATAGAGCTTTCATGAACATCCGTTACGTCCAATTCGCCAAGCTGCGCAACCTGTTCGAGCCGCGCAAACCGCGCAACCCGTTGGTGCGCATAGCCTTGGGCCTGCTCGGCATCGCAATTCTTGCGGTACTGGTGGTCGGCGGCGTGTTCATTGGCGCGGCGATGATCCTCGGCGGCATCGCCTGGAAGCTGTTTGCCTCGCGCAAAGCCCGCTCCGTAAGCAAGGCTGACCCGACCGTAGTCGACGCCGAGTACCGCGTAGTACGCAAGACTGCCCTGCCGCAGCCACGCTGAGGCTTTTCTGTAATGCCGAGCCATGCTCGGCAGGGGCCTTACCGGCCAACCGCCCTGTAGTGCCGAGCCATGCTCGGCAGGGGCCTTACCGGCGCACTCAGGTTGTAGGAGCGGCGTAAGCCGCGAAGCCTGCGCGATTGAAACCACCGGCATAGCTGCAATCTGATCGACCATCTGCTTCGCGGCTTACGCCGCTCCCACAAATTGGCTTTCCCGCGCAGCATGCCTACGCTCTACACAGATGTCTGCGTCCGCTAGACTTTTGCGTCGTTTCACCTGGACGCAACCATGACTGACCTGATTCCCGCCCTGCCCCAGCCCCGCATCTCGGTCGCCGGTGGCGGCACCTTCCCGGTGCACCGCATTTACTGCGTGGGCCGCAATTTTGCCGATCACGCCCGCGAGATGGGTGCAGCCGCACCGGCCTCGACCAGCGAACGCGGCCAGCCGATGTTCTTCATGAAGCCAGCTGATGCCATCGTGGTCGGAGACGCAACGATCCCCTATCCGCCTGCCACCTCCGACCTGCACCACGAAGTTGAGCTGGTGGTGGCGCTGGGCAAGGATGCGCCGACTGGTGTACTCGCCGTGGATGAGGCGATGAACCTTGTGCTGGCCTACGGCGTTGGCCTGGACCTGACCCGCCGCGACCTGCAGGCAGCCGCCAAGGCCAAGGGCGGCCCCTGGGATATCGCCAAGGGCTTCGACCATTCCGCACCGGTCAGCAGCCTCGTGTTGGCATCCGAAGTCGGTGATCTGGCACCGCTGGAGCTCTCGCTGGAAATCAACGGCGAGCTGCGCCAGAAGTCCACGCTGGACCAGATGATCTGGAACGTCGCCGACATCCTGCACGAGCTGTCCAAGCTCTATGCACTGCGTGCTGGCGACCTGATCTTCATGGGGACCCCGGCCGGTGTTGCCGCACTGCAGCCCGGCGACCGTTTCAGCGCCCGCCTAGGAAAAATCGCACATCGCGAAGGCTTGATCGCCTGATGACATCTACTGGAGTAGTCTGCGCCAGCTCCCCTTCATGCACACCTAGGAGAAACACATGGGAATGATCAGCGAATTCAAGGAATTTGCGATGCGCGGCAACGTCATCGACCTCGCGGTCGGTGTCGTGATCGGTGCCGCATTCGGCAAGATCGTCACCTCGCTGGTCGAGAAGGTGATCATGCCGCCGATCGGCTGGCTGATCGGCAATGTCGATTTCTCGGCATTGGCCTGGACCTTGGCACCGGCAAAGATCGGCGCCGACGGCAAGGAAATCCCTGCGGTGGTGATCGGCTACGGCGACTTCATCAACACGCTGATCCAGTTCGTCATCGTCGCCTTCGCGATCTTCATGCTGGTCAAGGTGGTCAACCGCCTGTCGCGCAAGAAGCAAGAGGCACCGGCCGCTGCGCCGGAGCCCAGCGAAGAAGTGCTGCTGCTGCGCGAAATCCGCGACGGCCTCAACAAGCACTGAGCAATCAGCAATCAGCAATCAGCAATCAGCAAGCTTGCCAGCAACGGCCGGACCAGTGCCCGGCCGTTGCTGTTTCAGCACCTTAGAACAACAAGGTCATCGACGCCTGCGGGCTGACATAGGAAGCGCTGTTGCGCCCACCCGGCAGCGACGCCTGTACCCCGACCAGAAACCCAATCTGCTGATTGAGGTTGTACTCCAGCGCCGGCGCGACACTGAAACTACGGCTCGCCCCATCATGTTGCTGGACGTGCTGGCGTTGTCCCGACGCATCCAGCTCGGTGCCATCAAGCAGGCTCCCCGATTGGCGGCTTGCGGTCACGTCCAGGGCAAGCGCCCAGTGGTGGTTGATGCTGTATTCCAAGCCCAACGCTGCACTGAACGCAGGCCCCGGACTGACATGGCCACGAAAGCTGCGATCGGTGCCATACACACTGGCACCTTTGACCGACACGTCCCGCGGTGCCGGACTCCAGCGGGCCTGCCAGCGCCAGCGCAGCGGCCGCCCGTTGGGCAGCCAGTGATAGTTTTGCCCGATAAGCGACAAGTTGGTGCGCGACACACCACTGCCTTGGCCATTGAGCAGGTTGTCGCCCAGCTCGTCATAGCGCCCAGTCGGCAATGATTGACCAAGCATCACCGCAAGTGCAGCTTTGCCATTCAAGGCATCACCTTCACGGAACAGATAACGCAGCCGCAGCGCACTGTCGGCAACACGGAAACCGTCACTGTGCTGTTTGCCTTGCGTGCTTCTGGCGCTGTCCAACACCAGCTCACCTGCCAGATGGTCGGTGATGCCAGCACTGAGCAGCAAGGTCAGCAGCGATGAATCACTGGAATCCTTCAAGGCATGCCTATTGCCTTTGTCGTCATAGCGCCCGGTGGCATGCGTCTGTATCCAATAGGGCTGGGCGTAGAACCTTCCCTGCGGCAGAGTTGACGGCGACGGTGTCACCAATGGCCCGGTAAAGCGCACGTCCTCCAGCGAGTGCGCCTGTGCCCATCCTGCGCTTGGCGCAAGCATCGCCACCAACAACGTCCCTGCAGCTCTGTTTCTCAATGTCATCAATACGTCCTGGTTCATCCACCCGATCGGTGGAAGACTCAGGCTCGCGCGCGACGCAGTACTGCCGACACAGGAAAACCCCTGTTCACTCTGTAGCGGTTTTCAGCTCACCATCGGCCTAAACGATCTTTCAAAACGCTGCCAGAGGAGAATCCCCCGCGTCGCCCAAGCAGGCTTCCCCATACCAACTGGCACATTCCCCTACGACAAGTCACTGTTACCCTGACTCGACAAATCACCTTGGAATTGACTATGCGTCGCCGCGCTCTTTCCCTTGCCCTCCTGTTGCTGTGCTCCTCGGCCGCTGCCAACGCTGCGCCCACCCATATTCCGCAGCAGGCGCTGACCAAGGCCGCCGAACTGCGCGCACAGGCGCTGGCGGACAACACTGGCTGGCAGGTGGTGGAATCGTTGACCACCGAAGTGGGCCCGCGCATGGCCGGCAGCGAAGCCGATGCACGTGCGGTGGAATGGGCCAAGGCTAAGTTCAAGGCGCTGGGCTTCGACAAGGTATGGACCGAGCCGGTCACCTTCCCGAAGTGGGAGCGCCGCAGCGAGCACGCCTCGGTACTGGGCGCGCATCCGCAGCCGCTGACCATCACCGCCTTGGGTGGCAGCCCGGCCGGCACGGTGGAAGCCGAAATCGTACGTTTCGAAGGTCTGGATGCATTGAAGGCGGCGCCAGAGGGCTCGTTGACCGGCAAGATCGCCTATGTCGACTTCACCATGACCCGCAAGCGGGATGGCGCTGACTATGGCATCGGCGGCAGCGTGCGCAGCCGTGGCCCGTCCGAGGCAATCCGCAAGGGCGCTGTCGGCTTCATCATGCGTTCGGCTGGTACCGATTCGCACCGCATGCCGCATACCGGCATCACCCGTTTTGACGAAGGCCTGACCCCGGTGCCGTCGGCCGCACTCTCCGGCCCGGATGCCGATCAGCTCAATCGTCTGGTTACGCGCGGCTCTACCCGCATCCGCATCGCGCTGGATTGCGGCTGGGATGGCAGCTACACCTCGCAGAACGTGATCGGCGAAATCACCGGCCGCAGCCTGCCCAAGGAAGTGGTGGTGATCGGCGGTCACCTGGACTCCTGGGACCTGGGCACCGGCGCCATCGATGACGGCGCAGGCATTGGTATCACCATGGCCGCCGGCCATCTGATCGGCCAGCTCAAGCAGGCACCCAAGCGCACCATCCGCGTGATCGCCTTCGCCA
This sequence comes from Stenotrophomonas sp. STEN020, assembly GCF_056760195.1. Lineage (NCBI taxonomy): Bacteria > Pseudomonadati > Pseudomonadota > Gammaproteobacteria > Lysobacterales > Lysobacteraceae > Stenotrophomonas > Stenotrophomonas sp. STEN020. The sequence goes on along the minus strand of NZ_JBRREI010000009.1, from coordinate 583 downwards.
ACGAAGAGCAGGGTCTGCATGGCGGCAAGGCGTATGCAGCTGCGCGCGTCGCGGCTGGCGAAATCGTGCAGCAACACATCGCCGCCGAGAGCGACTTCGGCGCGGGCCGTATCTATGCCTTCAACACCGGCTCGGGCAATCCGGCTGAATCGCGCGAGGCTACCCGCCAGATCGGCGAAGCGCTGGCACCGCTGGGTATCGAATACCGCGCCGACCAAGGCGGTCCCGGCCCCGACGTAGGCCCGCTGGCCGCCAAGGGCGGTGCCTGGGCGTGGCTGGCACAGGACGGAACCGACTATTTCGACCTGCACCACACCCCGGACGATACCTTGGACAAGATCGACCCGAAGGCGCTGGCGCAGAACGTGGCTGCCTATACCGTGTTTGCCTATCTGGCGGCGGAGTCTGAGGGCAGCTTCGGCAGCGAAGCCAAGGATGTGGTGCCGCCGAGGGAGTGATTTTTTGTCGGATTGAAAGCAAGAAAGGCGCCGCGAGGCGCCTTTCTTGCTTTCGGCTTCTGTAGTGCCGGGGGGACGGGGGCGGCGGGCGGGGGGGGGGGGGGGGGGGGCCGAGGCCGGGGGGG
>NZ_JBRREI010000008.1:0-114060 GCF_056760195.1 Stenotrophomonas sp. STEN020 | reverse complement strand
CTCCTACATCTGGTCTATCGGTAAAGCCCCTGCCGAGCATGGCTCGGCACTACAGGCTAGCTCGCTGCCTTTTCTGCGGCCTTGGCGTGGCGGTCTTCGAGCACGCCGATGGCGTCGTCGAGCGACAGGCCGCGAGCGCGCAGCAGCACGATCAGGTGGAACAGCAGGTCGGCCGATTCGCCCAGCAGCTCATCATCACGCTGCACGACACCGGCCAGCGCGGTTTCAACACCCTCTTCGCCCACTTTCTGCGCGATGTGCCGCGCGCCCTTCTCGAACAGCTTGGTGGTGTAGCTGTTGAGCGGACGATCGTGTTCACGCTGCTTGATCAGGGCATTCAAGGCTCCAAGGAAGTTGCCCGGTGCGGCGCTGAAGCAGCTGGTCTCGCCGGTATGGCAGGTGGGGCCGTGCGGGCGCACGGTCACCAGCAGCGTGTCGTTGTCGCAATCGCTGCGGATATCGACCAGATCCAGATGGTTGCCGGACGTCTCGCCCTTGGTCCATAGGCGCTTCTTGCTGCGGCTGAAGAAGGTGACCTTGCCGCTGCTGCGGGTGGTTTCCAGTGCGTCGCGGTCCATATAGCCCAGCATCAGCACGCGCAGCGTGGCCTCGTCCTGGATGATGACCGGAATCATGCCGTTGACCTTGTCCCAGTCCAGTGCAGCCGAATCAACCGGCTTGAATTCAGTAGACATCCCTAACCTCGATTTGTTGTTCGCGCAGGAACTGCTTCAGTTCCGGAATTGCGATGGCGCCGGAGTGGAACACACTGGCGGCCAATGCTCCGTCAACGTCAGCCTGTTCGAATACATCGGCGAAATGCTGCGGCGTGCCCGCGCCGCCAGAGGCGATCAACGGTACCGCGCACAGCGCCCGGGCTTGGCGCAACTGTGCAATATCGTACCCCTTGCGCACGCCATCGCTGTCCATGCAGTTCAGCACTATTTCACCTGCGCCGTGGGCCTGTACTTCACGCACCCAATCCAGGGTCAGCTTGGCTTCGGCGCGGGTCTTGCTCGGGTCGCCGGTGTAGGAGCGCACCCGCCACTGGCCGTCAGGTTCGCGGATGGAGTCGATGCCGACCACCACGCACTGCTGGCCGAAGGCGTCGGCAAGCTCTGCAATCAGCTGCGGGCGCTCCAGCGCCGGGGTGTTGATGGAAATCTTGTCAGCACCGGAATGGAGCACCGCACGCGCGGTTTCAACATCGCGGATACCGCCGGCCACGCAGAACGGAATGTCGATCAGCCGCGCCACGCGCTCGATCCAGGCGCGGTCGACCGAGCGACCTTCCGGGCTGGCGGAGATGTCGTAGAACACCAGCTCGTCAGCACCCTGGTCGCGGTAACGCAACGCCAGTTCGGTGATATCGCCCATGTCGATGTGGTCGCGGAACTTGACCCCCTTGACCACGCGGCCTTCGCGCACGTCCAGGCAGGGAATGATGCGCCGGCTCAACATGACAAGGCCTCGTCCAATTGCAGGCGCCCTTCAAGCAGCGCCTTGCCGAGCACCGCGCCGCCGCAACCAGCAGCCTTGGCCGCGCGGATATCGGCCGCATCACGGACACCACCGGAAGCCTGCACCGCCACGCCGGGCAGCAACTGCGCCAGATGCGCATAGAGCTCGATATTCGGGCCGGACAGCATGCCGTCACGGGAGATGTCGGTGCACAACAGATGCTTCATTCCGGCCTGTGCGTAACGCTGCGCCAGCTCATCCAAGGTTACATCTGCGGTTTCGGTCCAACCGTGTACCGGCAACCGCCACACCCCGTCTTCGCCCTGACGGGTGTCCAGTGCGATGGTCAGCTGCTCGGCACCGAACTCAGCCAGCCAGGCCAGTACCTGTTCGGGCTGGCGCACTGCCAGTGAACCGATCACCACGCGACTGGCGCCGGCATCAAGAATGCGCGCCACATCATCACGGCCGCGCACGCCGCCGCCGGTCTGCACTTTCAGCTTGGTGGTTGCAGCGATCTGCTGCAGCAAAGGCGCCAAGGTGTAGCCGCCGGCCTTGGCGGCATCAAGATCGACCAGGTGCATCCAAGTCGCACCGGTCGTAGCGAATGCCTGCGCACGCGGCAAGGCGTCTTCGCCGTACGTGGTCTGCTTGGCGTAATCGCCCTGCAGCAGACGTACGACGCGGCCGTCACGGATATCCAGTGCGGGGTAAACAGTGAAGCTCATGCGGCAATCTCAAGAAAGTTCTGCAGGATGCGAGCGCCAGGTCCGGCGGAACGCTCAGGATGGAACTGCGCGCCGCAAAGGCGTTCGCGCTGTACCACTGCGGTAAACAGGCCGCCGTGATGACAGGCAGCGACCGTATCCGAGGTAACCGGCGCGGCGTAGCTGTGCACGAAGTAAGCGCTGGAGCCGACCGGAACACCATCCAGCAAGGGCGATTCGCGCAAAGCCAGCAACTTGTTCCAACCCATATGCGGCACGCGCACACCAACGCCCGGATGCAGCCGACGGACGATGCCCGGCAGCAGGCCGAGGCACTCCACATCCCCCTCTTCCGAACGTTCAAACAGCAGCTGCATGCCAAGACAGATACCCATCAGCGGCACCTGCAGCTCGCGCAGAGGCTGCACCAGCCCCTGCGCGTGCAAGCGCCGCATGCCTTCGGCCGCCGCACCCACGCCAGGCAGGATTACCCGCTCAAGGCCGGCGAGATCCGTTGGCTCGCGCACCATCTGCACCTCAACCTGCAGCCGCTCCAGTGCATAGCGCACCGAGCCCAGGTTGGCGCCGCCGGCATCAACCAGACCGACCTTGCTCACAGAGCCCCCTTGGTCGACGGCAACTCGGTGCCTTCCTTGCGAATGGCCTGGCGCAAGGCGCGGGCCAAGGCCTTGAAGCAGGCCTCGACCTTGTGATGATCGTTCTCACCTTCAACCTTGAGGTTCAGGTTCAAACCGCTGGCATCGCACAGCGAGCGGAAGAAATGCGGCACCAGCTCAGTCGGCATGTCGCCAACGCGCTCGCGCTTGAAATCACCATCGAATACGAAATACGGACGACCGCTGAAATCCAACGCGGCGCTGGCCAGAGTCTCGTCCATCGGCAAGGTGAAGCCATAGCGACCGATACCGCGCTTGTCACCCAATGCTTCACGCAAGGCCTGGCCCAGTGCGAGACCGGTGTCTTCGATCGTGTGGTGTTCGTCGATATGCAGGTCGCCCCTGGCTTCCACTTCCAGCGCAAAACCACCGTGGCGGCCGATCTGATCCAGCATGTGGTCAAAGAATGGCAGACCGGTATTGATCTTCGAGCTGGCGACCTTGTCCAGGTCCACGAACACGCGGATCTGGGTTTCCTTGGTATCACGCTGCACGGTTGCACGGCGCGGTGCGTCGGCCAGCTCATGGGCAATCGCATCCCAATCCCATTCACCGCCAAACTGCTCGGTGCGCAGTTGGAAGCCACGGATCTTCATGTTGTCGGCAAACTCGATGTCGGTCGGGCGGTCACCGACCATGCCCGAGCGCGCCCAGTCGATGCTGCGATCCTGCAGATACGAGACCATCATGCCGATACCCGGCTTGCGGTTTGGGCTGTTGTCCTGCGGCCAGCTGGGGTCGACCAGCACATCACGGAATGTGATGCCCTGGCTGGCGAAGATCTGCAGCATCAAGTCATTCGGGCCGTCGAAACTGGCCTGCGGATAACTTTCGGTTCCGAGGCCGTCCTGGTTGGAGACGATTACGAACTGGTAGCCGGCATCACGCAGCTTCAGCATCGCCGGGATCACGTTCTTGACGAAGCGGATCTTCTCGTAGGCGTCGATCTGGAAGTCGGCCGGCTCCTCGATCAAGGTGCCATCGCGATCGACAAACAGAATGGGGGTCATGCGGTGAGCTCCAGCGTGGCAAGTGCGTCGAGGACGCGGTCGTTCTGTTCGGGCGTACCCAAGGTGATACGCAGCGCGTCCTGCAGCTGCGGTGCAGCGCGTTGATCACGCACTACCACACCAGCATTCAGCAAGCCTTGAAATGCCGCCTCGGCATCGTTGAAGCGCACCAGCAGGAAGTTTGCATCCGAGCCGTAAACATGGCGTACACAAGCTTGCAGCGCCAAAGCGATACGCAACCGGCCGCGCTCGCTGCGCACAGTGGCGATGCGGGCGCTGGTCTGCGTCAGGGCCGCATCGTCGAGGCCGGAAAGCGCCAAGGCAGAGCACGGTGTGGGAATCGGATACGGGGCCTGGCAACGCCGCAGTACGGCGATCAGTGCTGCATCGGCAATGACACTGCCAATACGGGCCGCGGCCAAGGCGTGCGCCTTGGACAAGGTACGCAGCACCGCGATGTTGTCGAAGCGATCCATCAAGGTGGTGGCGGATGGCTCATCGGCAAATTCGCCATAGGCCTCGTCAACCACCACCAGCGCTTGGCCACGCAGCGCTTCGGCCACGGCCTGCACCTGCTGCAGCGGAATGCTAAGCCCACCAGGATTTGACGGCGAGCACAGGAACACCAGCTTGGCATTGCATTGCATTGCAGTGGCAATGATGGCGTCGATATCAGGCACCAGCCCTGCCTCGGTATCCAGCAGCGGCACTTCCAGTGCGGGTGCATTCTGCAGCCGCGCACTGACTGCATACATGCCGAACACCGGCGGCGTGTACAGCACCGCATCGCGGCCGGGAACGCACAGAGCGCGCACCAGCAGATCGATGGCTTCATCGCTACCGCGGCCGATCAACAACTGCTCGGGTTGGCAACCGTACAAACCTGCCAGACGCTCGCGCAGGAGCTGCGGCTGCGGATCGGGGTAACGACGGCAACTGGCATCCGCGTCGCCGGGGTTTGCCCATGCCGACTCATTGGCATTGAGCCAGATTTCACCCTGCAGCTTGGCGCTGCGCGCGGAGGAATAACCACCGAAGTCGCGCAGGTCCTCTCGAACCAGATTGAGCACGCTCACGGTGCAACTCCCAGCCGCAGTGCTACCGCGTTGGCGTGTGCACCCAGGCCTTCAGCACGGGCCAAGGTCAACGCGCATGAACCAATACCGGCAATGCCTTCGCGGCTGGCAGCCTGCACGCTGATCTGATTCTGGTAACTGGCCACGCTGACGCCACTATAGGCGCGCGCGGCACCGGCGGTGGGCAACACGTGATTGGTGCCCGAGCAGTAGTCACCCAGCGCTTCGGGCGTGTAATCGCCAAGGAACACCGAGCCGGCAGCCTCCACCTTGCCCAGCCAATGACGCGGCTCGCGCAAGGCAAGAATCAGGTGCTCTGGGGCGTAGCGATTGGAGATCTCAAATGCCTGCGTGATCGATTCCACTTTGATCAGCAACGATGCACCCAGCGCCTGACGGGCAATCGCCTCGCGGCTTAGCTGTACAAGTTGTGCTTCCACCTGGTCCTGCACGGCGGCAATCATCGCCGCGTCATCGCTGAGCAACAGCACCTGCGAATCCGGACCGTGTTCGGCCTGAGACAGCAGATCAGCAGCGACAAATGCAGGATTGGCACCTGCATCGGCGATCACCAACACTTCCGAAGGACCGGCCGGCATGTCAATGGCGGCGGCACCGGCTTGGGCGACCTGCTGCTTGGCCTCGGTAACGAAGCTGTTGCCGGGGCCGAACAGTTTGTCGCAAGACGGCACCGACTCGGTGCCATAGGCCATGGCAGCAATAGCCTGCGCACCGCCAATCTTGAACACGCGGTGCACGCCGGTCAGGCGCGCGGCCACCAGCACCGCAGGATCGGCCGTGCCGTCCTTGCGCGGCGGCGTGCACAGCACCACTTCGCGGCAGCCTGCCAGCTTGGCCGGCACGCCCAGCATCAAAGCGGTGGACGGCAACGGCGCGCTGCCGGCGGGTACGTACAGGCCAACGCGGGAGATCGGACGGATTACCTTTTCGCAGACCACGCCGGGCGCGGTTTCCACACTGTAGGGCCGTGCCATACCGGCGCGGTGAAAGGTATCGATGCGCTCTGCAGCCTGTTGCATGGCGATCCGCAGCTCGGCGGATACCGCCATTTCGGCGGCCGCGAACTCGGCTTCGCTGACTTCGAAGCGCTCCGGCGCGATGCCGTCGAAGCGCTCGGTGATTTCACGCAGCGCCGCGTCGCCACGGCTGCGCACCTGTTCGATCAAGCCGGCGACCGACTCACGGGTCTGCATGGCTACGGCTTGCACTGGACGGGTCAGAGCGCGCGCCTGTGCTTCGGCGTCGAGCGCATTCCAATCGAGGATGTTCATACCAGCGACTTCTCCACTGCCAACACCATCAAGCCTTGCGCGCCAGCGCGCTCCAGCTCTTCCAGCCGCTGCCAGCTCAAAGCGCCACTGCACATGGTCTGCAGCCGTACCGCGTCGCCCTGTCCTGGCAGGCGTAGCAGCGGCTCGGCATCAGGCAACAGGCGAGCCAGTTCTGCAACACGATCCTCGGCGGCCGAGAACATCAGCAGCTTCTGGTCCTGCACCTTGCTCAAACCATCGAGGCGTCGCAGCAGCATCGCCATCAGGCCCGCGCGCGCGTCATCAAGCTCGTGTACCGGCCCGGCGAGCACGGCTTCACTTTCGAGCAACACTTCCACCGGCTTGAGTTGGTTGGCAGCCAGCGTGGCGCCACTGGAAACCAGATCGCAGATGACTTCAGCCGTGCCCAGCTTCGGCGCAATTTCCACCGACCCGGAAAGCTCGACCACCTGCGCGTCAATGCCCTTTTCCTGCAGCCATGCGGCAAGGATGGCCGGGTAGCTGGTGGCGATGCGCTTGCCCTGCAGCATCTGCACGCCCTGCCAATCCCAGTCTTCCGGCACCGCGATCATCAAGCGGCAGGAACCAAAACCAAGGCCACGCAGCGGCTGGTACGCATCAGCCAAACCAATCTGCCGACGCGCCTTGGCCTGTTCGTCCAATTCGTTCAAGCCAACCACGCCCAGATCGCAGACGCCGTCGGCGATCAGCCCGGGGATGTCGTCGTCACGCACCAGCAGCAGGTCCACCGGCAGCGATTCGCCGAAGCAGAACAGCTTGTCGCGGCTCTGCCGCCAGCTCAGCCCACAGGCAGCCAGCAGGCTGCGCGCAGGATCGGCCAGACGGCCGCTTTTCTGAATGGCGATGCGCAGCCGGTCGCGTGCCGGGGCGGAGGTTGAAGCACTCATGGGGTTATCTCAGTTGGATTCGGTTTTGCGCGTGGCAAGACGGTCGATGGCGGCGGCGTAACCACCGGCACCATGCTCCAGCGAACGCGCGACCCGGCCGATGGTGGTAACGCTCACCCCGGTCAGGTCATAGATCTCACGATAGGGCACACCCTTGCGCAGCAAGGGGACCACCCGCCAGCGGTCGGCCATGGCTTCCAGCTCAGCTGGCGTGCACAGATCGCGCAGGAAGGCCTGCACGTCCTGTGGCTTGTCCAAAGCAGCCAAAGCGCGTGCGAGCGCTTTCAGCGGGGCGTCGGAAGGCTTTTCTTTCTCAATGTCAGCACGTGGCTTCATCATGTATCAATGTAATAGCGTGCTAATACATTAGTGCGAAACGAACCGCGAGTCAAACCAACCAATCCGTAGTGCCGGGCCATGCTCGGCAAGGGGCTTTCCCGGTAACGCCTCAGCCGAGCATGGCTCGGCTCTACAGACAGGCCTGACTTTGTGGGAGCGGCGTAAGCCGCGACGCCCGCGCAACATCCGCCGGCAGAAGGCTTACCCCTCCCCAGCCCTCCCCTTCGCTGCGCGAAAGGGAGGGAGCGGATCCGTAGTGCCGAGCCATGCTCGGCAGAGGCTTTCCCGGTGACGATCCAGCCGAGCATGGCTCGGCTCTACAGACAGGCCTGACTTTGTGGGAGCGGCGTAAGCCGCGACGCCCCCGCAACATCCCCCGGCAGAAGGCTTACCCCTCTCCAGCCCTCCCCTTCGCTGCGCGAGAGGAAGGGAGCAGATCCGCAGTGCCGAGCCATGCTCGGCACTGCGGACAAAAAAAGCCCCGCTATGCGGGGCTCTTCGTTCAGCGCGCCATCGCGCGGGTCTGTTCCAGCTCTACCTGTAGGGTAGATGCCAGTTCGTCCCTGGCTACCTCGAACTGCTGTTCACGCAGCAGATCCTTGACCGCGACCACGCCGCGCGCCAACTCATCCTCGCCCGTCAACACGACGAAACGAATGCCGGCCTTGGCCGCGTACTGGAACTGCTTGCCGATCTTCTTCGGCTCCATCTGCACTTCGGTATTGATACCACCAGCACGCAGGCGACGCGCGATATCCAACGAATGCGGCATCGCCGCTTCGTCCATCAAGGCCACCATCGCGTGCACACTGCTTTCGGCTATGCCGTCGATCAGGTTGGCCTCGCGCAACTGCCAGAACAAACGGGTCAGGCCGATCGAGATGCCAACGCCCGGCAGCTTGGACTTGGTGTAGTGACTGGCCAGATCTTCATAGCGGCCGCCCGAGCAGATCGAGCCGATCTGCGGGTGATCAACCAGACTGGTCTCGTAAACGGTGCCGGTGTAGTAATCCAGGCCGCGAGCAATGGAGAAATTCAGGCAATACGCGGTTTCCGGCACACCCAGCGCCTTCACCAGCTCCAGCACTTCGCGCAGCTCGGCCGCACCGGTACGCAGCGACTCGCTGGCTGATTCGCCGGCAGCAGCCAGTACGGCATCGATCTGCGCCAAGGCATCAGCATGCGAGCTCGAACGGACTTCGACGAAAGACAAGATGCGCTCAACGGCGTCAGCAGGCAGACCGAAATCCGGGCCGACCAAGGTTTCACGCACGTAATCCGGACCGCGCTTGTCGAGTTTGTCGACCTCGCGCAGCACCAGCGCCTGCTGTTCCGAATCCACAACGCCCTGCGCCTCGAAGAAACCACGCATCAGCTTGCGGTTGTTCAGCTGCACGGCGAAGTTGCCAATGCGCAGCTCCGAGAACACGGCGTAGATCACCGCCAGCACTTCGGCGTCGTAACGGATGCTCAGCGCGTCCTTGCCGATCACATCGACATCGCACTGGTAGAACTCGCGGAAACGGCCGCGCTGGGCGCGTTCGCCACGGTAGACCCGCTGCATCTGGTAACGACGGAACGGGAAGGTCAGATCGTGCTCGTGTTCGGCCACGTAGCGCGCCAGCGGCACGGTCAGGTCAAAGCGCAGCGCCATCTCCGGCAGGCCGCCCTTGTCGGCCGACTCCGCGGCATTGGCCAGCGCACCAGTGGACTGCACGAAATACACCTGACGCTCGGTCTCACCGCCAGACTTGGTCAGCAGCACATCGGACAACTCGAATACCGGAGTTTCCACCGGCAGGAACCCGAAGCGCTCGTAGTTGCGGCGGATGACGTCCAGCATGCGCTGGAACGCGATCTGCTCGCGCGGCAACAATTCCATGATGCCGGGCGGGGTACGGGGCTTGATCACGGGCAAAACTCCTGCAACTCAATTGGGAAACGGTCGCTAATTCTAGCCGCACACCGCCCGTCTGGCCGCATGAAGTACAATTAAGGGCACCAATCCCCCTGTTGTAGACATGTCCCGGCCAGCCCAAGGCACCGAGCAATCCCCGGTTTCGTCCGTTGCCCCCGAAAGCAATGGCGGGCGCGAGTGCCTGCAATGCTCGGTCCGCCACCTGTCGGTGTGCTCGGCCCTGTCCTGCGATGAAGTGCATGCTCTGGAGCAGATCACCGTCTCAACGCCTGTGGCGATGGGCACCACGCTGGCGCGCGCCGGCGAGCCGCGCGCTTATGTCTATACAGTAACCGAGGGCGCGCTGCGCCTGGTGCGCACCCTGGCCGATGGCCGCCGCCAGGTGAATGGCTTCGTACTACCGGGCGACTACATGGGCCTAAGCGGCAGCGACCACCATCGCTACGACATCGAGGCCATTGCCGACAGCCGGGTCTGCCGGGTACCGACCACGCAGATGCGTGACCTGCGCCAACGCTACCCGCACCTGGAGCGCAAGCTGCTGCAACGCGCCTGCCAGGAGCTGGATGCGGCCCAGGACAATGCACTTGCGCTCGCCCGCCTGCAGCCGCCGGAGCGGCTGGCCGACTTCCTGCTGCGCCTGGCTGCCCGTGAGGCGACCTTGAACGGGCGCAGCAGCAATCGGGTTTCCCTGCCGATGGGCCGTGGCGATATCGCCGACCATCTTGGCCTGACCATGGAAACCGTGAGCCGTACCTTCACCAAGCTGCGCCAGCAGGGGCTGATCGCCCTACCCCACCTGAATGTGGTGGAGATTCTGGATTTCGCCGAGCTGCAACAGCTGGCCAACGACGAGTTCTGAAGCTTCACCTGTAGAGCCGAGCCATGCTCGGCTGAAGCATTACCGGTGAAGCCTCCTGCCGAGCATGGCTCGGCACTACCTCCTACAACAGCTTTTCGCGCAGTGCGGCGTAGTCCGGGGCGCAGGGTTCGGCGTGGGCTGGACGCTTCAGCAGCTCGGCCAGCGCGTGCGGCACTTCTACTGCGCGGCCGATCAGAGGCTCGACCACCGATTCGAATTTGGCCGGATGCGCGGTCGCTGCCACTGCCCAATGCTGGTCCGACGCCGCACTGCCACTGGCGCGCAGCTGTTCCAGAACATGCACCGCGGTGGCGGTATGCGGGCAGAACACTTCGCCGTACTCGCGATAGCGATGAGCGATGGTCTCGCGGATGGTTGAATCTTCAACCGCCTGCGAAGTGAATGCATCGCGCAGCGCCGCATCATCACCCTTGTACAGCCAGCGCAAGCGCTCGAAATTACTCGGCGCGCCCACATCCATCGCATTGGCGAGCGTGGCGACACTGGCCTTCGGCGCGTAATCAGCACCATTGAAGTAATCCGGCAGCACGCGGTTGGCATTGGTCGCCAGTACGATGCGCCCCAGCGGCACACCCAGTGCACGCGCGATCACTGCTGCCATCGCGTTACCAAGGTTTCCGGTAGGGATGACGAAATTCAGCAGCGAGCCGTGCGCCGCCTGATGGCTCAGCGCGGCATGTGCGTAGTAGCTCATCTGCGGCAACAAGCGCCCCAGGCTGATGCTGTTGGCCGAGCTCATGGGAACCTGTGCCTGCAGGTCAGTATCGCTCAGCGCCTGCTTGACCATGGCCTGGCAGTCATCAAACGAACCGGCCACGCGCAGCGCGCGGATGTTGCCACCGAGGCAACCCAGCTGATGTGCCTGGCGTGGTGATACGCGCCCATCCGGGTACAGCACCACAACCTGAAGATTGGGCTGGTTGTGGAAGGCAGCAGCAACGGCAGCACCGGTGTCGCCTGAAGTGGCGACCACGATCGTCAGTGGACGCTCCTGCCCTGCACGCAAGCGCGACAGGCTGGCAGCGAGGAAACGCGCACCAAAGTCCTTGAACGCCGCGGTGGGGCCATGGAACAGCTCCAGCACGTGATCATTGCGGGTTGCCAATGCCTGCAGCGGCGCTGGGAAGTCGAAGGCCTCGCTGCAAATCTTCGGCAGTTCGGACGCCAAGGCGTCATCAGCGAAGAACGGCTGCAGCAGCTCGGTAGCGGTCGCGGCGAGCGTGTCGCCCAGCTGCAAGCTGCGTGCTGCCGGCATTGTTTCGGGTACGTACAAACCGCCATCGGGTGCCAAACCGGCGGCAATGGCCTGGCTAAGCGTGGCTGCGGGGGAAGCGTTGCGGGTGGAGATGAAGTTCATTCGGAAATCCGCGAAAAGGTTGATGTGCTGCTTTTGAATCAAGGACCGCGCAAGCGTCTCCCTCACCCCAACCCCTCTCCCGTAGGGAGAGGGGCTATCAGGCCTAGAGCAGCCTGGCGCCGGGGCTGTTGATCGGGCTTACCCAGCTTTGGCTTTCAAAACCCGCTGCGGCAAACGCTGCCTGTACCTTGGGCGCGGCAGCCAATGCAGCGTCACGGTCTTCAAACCAGGCAAAGACACTGGGACCCGCGCCGGAGATGCTGGCGCCCATCGCCCCTGCAGCAAGTGCGGCGGCCTTGGCGGCATCGAAGCCGGCAATCAGTGGCGCGCGACGCGGCTCGACCAGAACATCGACCAAGCCTGCCCGTACCAGACCCGCATCGCCGGCGTGACAGCCAGCGAGCACCAGCGCCAGATTGCTGCTCTGCGCGACAAACTCCTTCAATGCATAGCTGCCCTGCAGTGCTTCGCGTGCGCGGCGCGTCTCCAACAACGCGTCCGGGTGCACCAGCAGACTGTGCCAATGCGCGGGTATAGGCACCGGCACCAAGCGCTCCAGCGTGGAGAGCACCAAGCCGCCGAGGAACATCGGGCCCAGGTTATCGCCGTGGCGGCTACCACTGGCCACCGCCTCGCCTTCCAACGAGTACTTGTAAAGCTGCTCGCGACTCAACGGCACATCCAGCAATGCATTGGCCGCGATCAAGGCCGCCACGCAGGACGCAGCCGAGCCGCCCATGCCTGAGCTGAGCGGTATGCCCTTGTCGATCTCCACTTCAAAACCGAACGGCAGCGCCAGCGCCTCGCGCAGGGCGATCAGCGCCGCACCTGCGGTATTGCCGGGCGCGTCCAGCGGCAACTCCACCGCTGCGCCACGAATGGCGACGATGCGCACTTCCGTTGCTTCAATGCGGCGCACTGTCACCGTGTCGCCAACATCCGGCACCGCATAGCCCAGCAGATCAAAACCGACTGCCACATTGGCCACCGACGCCGGCGAAAACGCCCGCGCCTGTCGTACACCGGAACCCGTCAAAGCATCACTCACAATCGCGCTCCCTCGCCCGCTGCCACACGCAGCACATCGGCAAACACACCGGCTGCGGTCACTTCCGGACCAGCGCCCGGACCTTGCACCACCAAGGGGTTGTCGCAATAGCGACGGGTGGTGAACTGCACCACGTTGTCGGTCAAGCGCAGGTTGGCAAAGGCGTGATCAGCCGGCAGCTCAACCAAGCCAACGCTGGGCTGCTGGCCGGGCTTGAACTGAGCGACGTAGCGCAGCACGTTGCCGCGGGCGCGCGCATCGGCCAGACGCTGCGCGAAGCTCGCATCCACCTCATGCAGACGCGCCATGAAGTCCTCGACGCTGGCGCTCTGCAATGCTGCCGGCACCAGACTTTCCACCGCTACGTCTTCCAGGCTCAGCTCGTACCCAGCTTCGCGGGCAAGAATCACCAACTTGCGGGCAACATCCACGCCGGACAAGTCATCACGCGGATCCGGCTCGGTGTAGCCCATGCCGCGCGCCTGCGTGACCAGCTCGGAGAACGCAACGCTGCCATCGTATTTATTGAACAACCACGCCAGCGTGCCGGAGAAAATGCCCGCTATAGCAGTCACTTCATCACCGGTATCGACCAGATCACGCAGCGTGGTGATCACCGGCAATCCTGCACCCACCGTCGCTTCGTAGCGGAAGCGCGCACCTGTCGATGCTGCCGCCTCGCGGATCGCCTGATAGCGCGCCAGCGGGCCGGAGCCAGCCTGTTTATTCGGAGTAACCACATGGATGCCGGCAGCCAACCAGCCGGCATAGCGGTCAGCGACTTCAGCACTGCCGCTGCAATCGATGATCAGCGTATGCGGCAAACGCGCCGACAGCAGATGCTCGGTGAACAGATCAAGATCATTCGGCAGCGCCGCGGAATCAAACGCGGCCTTCCAGTTGCCATGCATGCCACGCTGGTCGAGCACCATGCGATTGCGCGAGGCGACCGCACGCAGGCGCAGATCCAGCTTGGCGCGGGCCAGCAACGCGGCTTCGGACGCATACAACTGCTCAAGCAAGGCCGCACCGACGTTGCCCGGCCCGATCAGGCCGACCGAGAAGGTCTGCGGCGACAACCAGAAGCCGGCGTGCGCGGCACGCAACGCCTTGGTCGCATCGCAGGCTTCGATGGCGACCGAGATATTGCGCTCGGAAGAGCCCTGCGCAATGGCCAGGATATTGACCTGAGCGCGCCCCAGCGATTCAAACAGACGCGCGGCAACACCAGGCTGGCCGGCCATGCCATCACCCACCGCCGCAAGCACGCTCACCCCACTGGTGAGCTGCACGCGCTGCACCTGGCCTGCCGCCAGTTCATGCGAGAACGCTTGGGTCAGCGCGTCGCGGGCGAACTCGGCTTCGGCCTGCTTCACCACGCAGCAGATTGAATGCTCGGAGGAACCCTGCGAGATCATCACCACCGATACATGCGCATTGCGCAGCGCCGAGAACACCCGCTCAGCCGTGCCTGGCACGCCGATCAGACCGGTACCTTCGACATTGAGCACAGCCAGATCCGCGCTCAGCGTCAAACCTTTGATCGGGCCGCTACTGGAGCTGTCAGCGGTGATGCGGGTACCCGGGTGATCCGGTCGGAAGGTGTTGCGGATGATGATCGGCAAGCCGCGCTCGATGGCCGGCGACATGGTCTGCGGGTGCACCACCTTGGCGCCGAAGTAGGCCAGCTCGCAGGCTTCGTCGTAGCTCAGCGCGTCCAATTGCACTGCTTCCGGCACCACCCGCGGATCAGCCGAGAGAACACCATCGACGTCGGTCCAGATATGCAGCTCGTCGGCAGCGAACAAGGCAGCAAAAATTGCGCCGGAGAAATCACTGCCGTTGCGCCCCAGCGTGGTGATGTTGCCCTTGCGATCGCGGGCAACAAAACCAGTCACCACCAGACGTTGTGCCGGATGCGATTCGCGCCACAAGGCTAGCTTGGCGGCACTGGACTTCCAATCGACATCCACGCCCAGCTCGCCATGGTTGACCACCAGCACGTCGCGCGCATCCAGCACATCGGCGTTTTCGCCCAGGGCCTGCAGGTGATGGCCAAGCAGATGCGCCGAGAACACCTCGCCGAGGCCCTGCACGCGGTCCAGCACTTCCTGCGGCAACTCACCGATAACCGCCAACGCTGCCAGAATCTCCCGCAGACGCTCGAAGCGCGCATCCAACCATTCGATGGTCACCCCGGATTGCTCACCCAGCAGCGCGGCGGCCGCGCCACGATGGCGTGCCCGCAACTCGTGCCAGCGGTCGTCCCACGCCGGATCGGCTGCAGCCGCTGCCTTGGCCAGGCCGATCAGCGCGTCGGTCACACCCTTCATCGCCGACACCACGGTGACCTGCACGGTTTCGTCGCGGGCCAGCAACAGCTGCGCCACATGCCGGTAGCGCTCGGCATCGGCGACGGAGGTGCCGCCGAATTTATGCACGACGGTGCGAACGGCAGCGTTCGCGGCAAGATCGGCGGGTGAAACAGCAACTGACGACATCGGAAGAACCTCGGCTGGAGGCCCCGACACGCATCTGGATGGGGTTCCCCCGCATCCTGATCCGGGTGCGGGGCCGTGGTTTTCGGAAATTACGCGAAGACGACGGACCGCACCGGGCTAATGGTGACGGTAATAGTGGTGGTGGTAATGGCGCCGCCGAACCCGAGCGCGCTCACCCGGCCGCCGGAAGGCGACTGCGAGGTGATGGCAAGGGGCTGCGGGCTGCTCATGGCCTTCAAGAGACAACAGCCGGGATCAGGCTGTCAAGTGCTGCGTTGCAAAAACCCAGATAAAGGCAACTTCGCCAAACCTGCTGCTAAAAGTTGCAAATGTCATCAAGCGCGAACGTCGCGCATTTAACTGGCAAGCAGCGTGCAATACCTGACTCAAAGCGGCGCGGCCTGCCATCGGACCCATCCGGCCAACGATCGTCCGCAAACAATCGAAAGAACCGCTGCAGTCAGGCTTTCGCCACCTGACTGCGCAGATTCATCACGCCGATGCAGGTGCTTGCGCCTTCGGTCGGTGCGCCGCAGCGCTCCAGATCACGCCAGCCAACAGGCACAGCGCAGCAAGTACTTCGATCGCCACCGGCCAACGCTGCTGCCAGAGGAAACCATAGACCAGCCCGAACAAGGTCTCGAACACAATCATCTGCCCGCCCAAGGTCAACGGCAGTGCGCGACTCGCACGGTTCCAGCAGGCATTGCCAAGGATGGACGCAAATACCGCCACCGCCGCGGCCATCGCCCAGAAACCCGCCCATTCACGCCCCGAATGCCCTGCCCCGCCATCGGCAAAGGCGAGCGGCGCCAGCAACAAGGCCAGGCCGCCGGTTGCCACACCGGTCAGCAGCGACCAGTCATGCCCGGACACATTGGGCACCTTGGCCAGCCAACGGGTATTGCCCACCGAATAGGCGGTCCAGGACACCAGCGCGCCAACCCCGCACAGCAAGCCGATCAATCGCTGGGTGGTGGTGGTTTGCACATGTGTCGAGGCGATGGCCTCGTAACCCATCAGGACCACGCCAGCAACACACAGCAGCAAGGCCGGCGCCAAACGTGACAGCGGCACCGCCCCCGGCTCACGCGCACCGACCACCGCCACCAGCACCGGCACCATGCCGACTATCAAGGCCGCAGCACCGCCACCGCTCCACTGCACGCAGATGGACAGCAGCACGAAATAGATCAGATTGCCGAGCAGGCTCAGCCAAGTCAGGGCCTTCCAGTCCGCCTTGCCGATATGCGCCCGCAGCGCCGGCCAACGCGGCACCAGCAGGATCACCGCAACCAGGCCATAGATCAGATAGCGCGCCGCAGCCAACTGCAGCGGCGAGAAATCCACCAGCACCGCTGGCGCAAGGAACACCAAGCCCCATAGCGCGCCCGAAGCCACCCCATTACCAATGCCAAACAACATCCGCTCTTTCATCAACCCACCCGACAGTCAGATACAACACCAGCATCCAACTGCCGGCCCACGCTGTATTGTCCCAAGCTGCGCGACGCTGTGCTCAAACTACGCGTCCAGACTCCGCCGATAGCGGCCCGGGGTAATCCCCTGCGAGCGGCGCATGGCCCGGGTCATTGCACTCTGGTCGGAGAAACCGGCTTGTTGGGCAATATGGGCCACCGACTGATTACCCTCAACCAGCTGACGCTGAGCCCACTGCAGACGCTGCTGCTGCAGCCACTGTCCCGGCGTGAGGCCGAATTGACGCTTGAACGCGCCATGCAATGCGGTCAACCCCATCCCGGCGATCTGCGCCATCCGCACCAGCGGCCACGCTTGACCCGGAGCTGCACGGATCTGCTCGCACAACCGCCGCAACCCAGCATTGCCTGCCACCGAGGGACGCTGGACAGCAAACAAGCTGTCCAGCAACAGCGGCAATACATGCCTGGCCACTGGCGCAGGCACCGCATCGCGGCCACCCATGCTGATATCCACGAATTCGAGCAAGCTGCACACCGCCGCCGGAATCCCCAGAAATGGACGCCCCCGCCCCTGATCCAGCTGTGACCGCTCCAGCAGGGCACTGTCACAGTCGACAATCAGAAACCGGTTCTGCCCACTACCGGCCTGCACATGAGCTGCACCCGGGACGATCACGGCGCCGTGCAAGGTGTCCAAGCGCCCGCCGCGCCCGTCGATTTCCAGCTCCAGGCTCCCGCGCAGCGGCAACACCAGCTGCAGATGGTCATGGCGGTGCGTATGACCGGTCGGGCCATAACTACGGAAATTGAGGGCTTCAACGCATTGCATCGGCATGCGCACCGGGGGCTGGCTGGCGCTTGCAGCGGGCACCGCAAGCTGCACGGAACGATGGTGACCCCGACACGATTCGAACGTGCGACCTGTCCCTTAGGAGGGGTAAGATAGACAATCAACACTCCTTCTGTGGCAAGGGTTTCGGCGCGATCTTGCGGATCTGGGGCAAATGATTGAGGCAAAACCACCAAAAGGATGGTGACCCCGGCGCGATTCGAACGCGCGACCTGCCGCTTAGGAGGCGACCGCTCTATCCAGCTGAGCTACGGGGTCCAAGAACCACGTTAAGGATACAGGCAATGGCAAAGATGACCAAGATGAAGAAGCCCACAAGCAGCGTGCCAGGCGTTGCTTTCCGCAGCGACGGCCCCCCCCGTTGGGAGGTTCGAATGCGCTGGATGGTCAACGGCGAGAAGCGGCACCTTCCGACCGTCCGCTACCCAGTGGACCTGGACGCGCCCAAGGGGGCAGACACCCATATCGAACGGGCGCGCACGGATGCTGAGGTGTACGCCAAGCAGCAACGCCAAAACATCAAAAGCGCGTCCTTGGAGTGGTCCAGCGCCGCCCACCACTACACCCTTCGCGGCATTTTGGAACGCTACCGGCAGGAGGTGGAGCAAGGCCTCATCACCACCCAGGAGGACCGCGAGAACAAGCAAATGGCCGGTGAACACGTGCCCATGAAGGCCCACGTGCGCAAGAGCGTAACCAAAGAATTGTCGGCCATTGCCGTGATGCTCGGAACGGCCACCACTGGGCACAACCGCGACGGCTTCCCCGACATTGTGGACCGGCGGATGGATCAACTGTCCTATGACCTGTTTCACTCCCCAAATACCACGGAGGCATTGAACTGGCGGTTGAAGGGACAGGACGGCAAGCAGGCCCCAACCAATAGCGTGAAGCGCCTGCTTTCGTCGCTGCGCACCATCATCAACCACGCAATTAAGGTGTGGAAGTTGGCGCTCGACAACCCACTGGCAACTCTCAAAGACATCAAAATCAACGACAAGCGTGAGCGCACGATTGACGCTGAGGAATGGGAATCGCTGTGCCAATGGATGGAGCGCAGCCGCACCGATGCCACCACCTACGCCGCTATTCGTTTCGCCCGCTACTCTGCGGCCCGACGGTCGGAGGTGTGCAAATTGGATTGGTCGGATATCGACCAGCGCAAGAAATTGGCGTTGCTGCGCGACACCAAGGCCAACGGAGGTGAAAGCCGGCACCGCTCCATTCCATTGAACGGCGACACCATGGCCATCTTGGACACCTTGCGCGCAGACCGCATGCCCAAGGACCTCGTGGGCCCGGTGTTTCGCACCAGCCGAGGTAAGCGCCTGCGCCCGGACACCATCACCCAGGCTTGGTCCAGAGCACGAGAAGCGGTGGCCGACGATACGGGACGCGAGGAAATCCGCACCGCCCGGCTGCACGATTTGCGCCACACCCGTGTGACGGAGTTGGGAACACTGCTTTCAGCGGCGGAAGCAGCCATGGTGTCCGGGCACCGCGATATGGGCACGTTCATGCGCTACTTCAATCCAAAGCCCGAAGATATTGGACGGCGCATTGACGCGCTGGAAGCCCAGCAAGGCGACAACAAGGAATTGCAGGGGTTGATCGAAAAGCTTGCTCTGCATTCCGTTGAAGACATCACGGCGGTATTTATGTCGGCCATTCAACGAAAAACACTTATCGAGTCGAACAAGGGACGGTGAACGCCACCACTCCCCAGTAGTGGGGCTTTTGAAATTCATCCGCTTTAGTCAAGAGACTGAATTACAGCAGCCTGGCAATTTATGCAACCCAAAAGCTTGCCAAATACGATTTCCCCCGTAGTGTAAAACGATATACACGTTTTAAAGGGGGACCAATGCGCAACAAAGGATTTAGCTTAATTGAACTGGCATTGTGCTTAACGTTGATTGTCGGCCTTGGCGCATTGACATACAAATTGTTTGCGCCCTCTGCCTCCCTGGCGGCCATTCGCCACGAACAACAGCAAGCCGGACAAATTGTACAATCGCTAACGGACTTGTATGTACTGCAACCGTCGTACGCGGGATTGTCCACGGACACACTCAACAGCACGTACAACTCAAAGTTCAGAATTGAGATCGCCTGAGGCATATGCGCCAACCGCAAATATGAGACCAAAGGCAAAAATATATTTCTTAATTGTTTACACCTAACTGCACGCATTGAGTTCAAATTAAGATAAACATTTATTCTGTCAAGAGACTTGACGAATGCCCAACATTTGTTATGTTCAAAAAGCCAGAACAAAACTCCTTTTGGTCGGCAAGCCCCCTGAATTCCCCCAGGGGGCTTTTTTGTGCACTTGACAGTGCATTATATTTTGATTTGATGAATGCATATTCCAAATAAGGACTTATATGCACTTGTCGCCAACACAAACAATTTCCGCCATTGCCCTGTCAATTGCCCTGCTCATTCCGTCAACTAACGCAAAGGCAGAAGTTTCAACCTCGCTAACAGAAAGCCAAAAAGAATTTTTGACGAGTCGGCCGGAATGGGCAGATATGGAGCTAGATCCGAGCCTCGATGACGTCGTTTATTACAACCGGCTCGATATAGATGGGTTTAGTTATGTGGGAATACGCTACGGAAACCTATTATACCGAGCGGACAGTGATATGCAGGGTCAAACCTTGATGAAAGCAGGATCAGGCTTCCTTGGAATTGAGCAGGGAATGGGGGCTTATGCGCGTCCAGATGGCATAGCGACGGGTGTTGGATCGTATGCGGGAGAAAGAGCCACGAGCTATGGAACCCAGGGTTACGCGGCAGATAATGCAACTCAAGTAGGTTTTTTTGGATACGCTGGTAACGGTGCCACCGCAATCGGGCAAGGTGCTTATGCATCAGGACCAATGTCAACTGCAATAGGCAACTTCTCAAGTGCAACTGCATTTGGCTGCATTGCAATCGGCAACGGGTCCAGTTGTCGAGAGGAAGATGTTTTTTCAATTGGCGACGATAGGTTGAAACGTCGATTGATCAATTTAAGTCGCGGAATTAACCCATCCGACGCGGTGAATGTTGAGCAACTCAACGAAATCGCGACACTATTCGGCAGTGGTGCAGCAGTCCACCAATATGGCTTTACTCCACCCACATACGACTTTATAAGCGGAGCAACCTACTACAACGTTGCCGATGCGGCCTACGATTTGGACCGCCGCGTTTGGACCTTGGAGCAAAACCCATCAACGGGTGGCGGGACCACTCCCGGACCACAAGGTCCTCAAGGTGAGCCTGGCGACAGCATAACGGGCGAAAAAGGCGACAAGGGTGAAAAAGGCGATCCCGGTCGCGACGGATCGGCAACAATTGCCGCAGGTAAAAACATCACCACCGAAACCGACAGCGAAGGCACAACGACCGTTTCGTTAAGCGACAACGTCGAGTTGTCGGCCCAAGGCCGCTTAGCGATTCAAGGTGGAGCGTCGATCTCTGGAAGTGGCGTAGACGCGGGCAATCAGCGTGTCACCAGTGTTTCTGACGGTCGCATTGAGCAAGGAAGCATGGACGCAATCAATGGTGGCCAAGCCTGGGCGATGGAACAACGGTTCAACGATCAGTGGACCGGAACCAACAACCGCATCGATGACTTAGAGCGCCGCTTTGACGACAAGTTGAACGCACTGGGCGCGAAGGCTGCTGCAATGAGCCAGGTCAACGTCGGAGGCTCTCCGCTTGAAGTTGGAGAAGGTGAGCTCGGCATTGCCGGTGGTGCTTCGTCCAATAAAACAGCGGTTGCCGTTGGGGCGAAGTTCCGTGTCAGCGAACGCTGGTCTGTCAGCGTTGCGTTTGCGGTCGGTGGCGGTTCGTCTGCCATGGGATCCATTGGCGCTCACTACAAGTTTGGGCGCTAACCGCGCCAAAACGAAAGGAGTTGACGGATGCGAACATATTTCCACGTCCCATTCAGTGACAACCAATGCGCCCGCGAGGCCGGATTGAAGTTTGATGGTGCATACAAAACACACTACACCGAAGAGACTAAGACAGCACTAACCGCAAAAACGTTGTGGGTGGAAGTGTCCAATCCTCAACCGATAAAAGAGTTAATTGGTGAAGATCGCGACTACGAAGGGAACACGCTGTTTGTGGATATCCTTCCGATGAAATGTTGGTTTGTGAACGCAAAGCACCTCATCGTTCCTGCCGATTGGAAACGCCTTTCAAAGGGTTTGCGCGAGCGTAGCAATTTTAGCTGCGAGTGCTGTGGAAAAAAGGAGTCGCTCCAAGAGGATTTCGGTGCACTTGAGGTGCACGAACGCTGGGATTACGACGAAACAACTCAGCGTCAAACACTCAAGCGGTTAATTTCACTGTGCCATATGTGCCACCGCACAACACATTGGGGATACGCCACACTAAACAATGAAGAAGCGCACGTGCGCACGCACTTCAGATCGGTCAATCAAGTCGATGATGCGGTGGTAGATCGGCATGTCAAGGACGCTTACGCATTATGCAATGATCGCAACACAGTTGAGTGGATCATCGACTACACCATCCTGACGCAAAGCGATCTTCGCTTGAAAGGTTCGCAATGAAATGGGGCCGCAGTCAAAAATACCAAAACCGTGACCGGCACATCTACGCGCTGTTGTTTAGCAACGGCTGCGTGTACGTAGGTCAGACGGTCAATTTAAAAGATCGCGAGCAACAGCACAGACGCAGCGGCGGATGGAAGCAAAGCTTCACCTTCCACTCGCTTGATACCGTGCACGGCACTCAGGCCCAGGCCGAAGATTATGAGTTCGCGTGGCGCAATGTCGCCAATCGGGCAGGCCATACGATTTATGGCCTTGCGCCCAACATCGTTGTCAGCGCCACGAAGAAGATGACGTTTGAACGCCAAAACATTGCGCGCGGCAAAGTCTGGCCGCTGAAGAAACGTTGGAAGCCTTGGCCCTGGGCGACGGCCGCGAGCGTTGCCCTTCCCCTCTTGTGGTGGATTGCTCAGTGAAATGGCGCTCGGCAGCGTCACGTCGGCGGCACATCTGCGCATTTTTACAAGGTCTGAGTTCGGACTCTCGACCGCTTTGACGGCTCCTGCGTGCGGCCAATCTTGGGCAATAGATCCTCAACGTCAATCTCAGGTTTGGGCTTTTTCAGCGCGTTGAAATGCGCGTTGATCTCCTGATCGGTGACACCGGATTGCAAAATATTTTCGGTAAAGCGTTCGCGCGCAAGGTTGTCGCGAATGCTGTCCCGTTCGTCGGTTGACATGTACCACTTGAAGTCACCACCCGTCATTCGGCTGAAAGCCACGCCTATGGAACTGACATCGCTCATTCCTCCATTGCCCCACAACCGCACCTTCGACATCCCCTGTCCCTGGGCGTCGTGCACCGTGCGGGCGTAGGCCAACTTAACGGCCTTCCACTCGTGGGTGTTGAAGACGATTTCTCTTCCGTCGCTTTCTGAGGTACACGTGATTGTGAAGCCACCTTTGCGTCGGTTCTCTTCAACACCGGTGACGACTGCCTTGGTCCCGTTGATCACACCCATCACCTTGTCGTTGGTGGTGAAGGAGATCAGATCACCTTGAGCCAACGAAATGTCAAAGAATTCCTCCTTGCCAATGGCCTTGAAGGTCGCTTCTTTGCCGGTCACTTCGCCTTTGAGCTTGCGCGCATCACGTATGCGGGTGTTCACCTCTTTAAGATCAGCCAGGGTGTGGGTCATGATCAAAAATTCACTGTGGGGGACGGTCCTGCTCATGTACTCCTCAACCAACAGGTGCATGCCGTCATCTCGGACTGAATACTCTTCGATACACCCACGGGCTTCGAGCTCGTCAAAAATATTATTGCTCTTCTCCCGCACCTCGTTGGTTGAGAGCACCGCACCACGCTTCTTGCGTTTGCCGTTCTCCACGTCGTAGAACATTGCAGCAATGCGGCGATCCTCTTCTTTTTTTTGACGGCGTATTTCGGTGAGTTCAGCGGTGGGTAAAATGTCTTCAAGCAACGACATGCCCATGCCCGCACCCACCGGCTGCAACTGTCGTGTGTCGCCCTGGACCAGTAGCTTTGCTCCACTGTCTTTGCAACGTTGGGCAAGCTCTTGGGACTGATGAATGTTG
Organism: Stenotrophomonas sp. STEN020; assembly: GCF_056760195.1. Classification (NCBI taxonomy): domain Bacteria; kingdom Pseudomonadati; phylum Pseudomonadota; class Gammaproteobacteria; order Lysobacterales; family Lysobacteraceae; genus Stenotrophomonas; species Stenotrophomonas sp. STEN020. The sequence continues at coordinate 90,476 of NZ_JBRREI010000008.1, read as the reverse complement.
ATCATGCCCGACTCATCGAGCACAACGACGGTCTTGTCGTTAAGTGTCAGCGCGCCCTTTTTGATCATCGACAGGGTCATACTCACTGAGCGGCACTCGATACCGGTTTCGCTGTTCAATTTTTCCGCAGCACCCGTGCTCACGGCGCAGCCGATCAACGTTCGTCCATCGGCCTCGAACACGGCCTTGATGAAGTCGCTGGTTGCCGTCTTACCAGTTCCCGCGAAGCCAGGCACAACGGCTATACCCTCGCTCTCCACTGTGGCGTGCATGATCGCGTTGTACTGCTCGGCCGACGGCCGAAAGCCTTTGACTTTGGCAACCCGATCCACGGCATCATCCGCCGTGCTCTTTGCCACCTGCAAGTGCACTTCCTGTTCGCGGGCTTTGGACTGCTCAACAAAACGAAGTTCGGTGTCCAGCATCCAACGCGCGGCGTAACGAAAATCGGTGTGGCGGGTGGAGAGTTTTTGTCCCAGGTCGTCTTCGTGCACGGCCATAGGGTTGACGCCAATGATGTTCTCGCTGCTCTTGAAACGCTCGAACTCTGCGAGCAACGCCCCACTGCTCATGAAGCCGATGTTCTCCATCCCAATGTGCTTAAGCAACGTGGGCTGGTCGATGATTGACATCTTTTCGTGCAGGAACTTCAGCAGATCCGCTTCATTGCGTGCTTCAATCTTGTGATCCGTCATGCCCTTGAGCTGTTCGAGGCTGGGCAAGTTGAAACGGGTACTGAGATCAGCCTTGAGGTTCTGGAAGTGATCCATTAGCTCGACGTGGCTGGGTTCGTCTTTGTGCTTGCGAGTCTTAGCCCACGCCTCAGCGTCGCTTGTCCCTTTCGCGCGTTCTTCCATAATTTCACGGTGGCGGCTGGATACCGACTCGATCAAATCCCGGTCGTGTAAGCCCTCAACCTCCCAGGACTTGCGGCCGCTGCGCTTCCCGTGCACGTCAATGTGCTCAATCTGACGGAACGAAATGCCGGTTCGCTCACGCATGATGGTTGCCAAGTGGTTCAGCGATACCATGTCGGTTGCATGCCGCCAGCGAAACAGTTGTTGGGCGTCGTAGGTGGACGGCTCTCCGTCTTCGCCCACGCACACGTTGAACCACAAATTGTGGACGTGGGGCATGGGCTCAAGATTTCTGCTGGCCTCATGGAAGTGCATCGAGCGGATGGTCTTGTCCACTTTAATGACATCAATACCGGCCGTCCCACGGCGCGTTTCAATCTGCTTCTCGGCAAACTGCGAGCCCACCTCTGCAGCTTCCATCATGCATTCTTGGATGGTTCGTCGCATGTCGTCGTCGCCCATCATGTACAAGATGCCCAGGCTCTTGGGCGCGGAAAACGTCATATCAAAGCCAACGCGGTGCCCTCCCCGCTCCAACGTCATCTCGGTGCCATCAGCGCGCAAGTAGGCTTCACCGTCCTTCTTTCGTTTGACCTCGATTGTCGGCTTGGCTCCTGCGTTTTTGCACAACGCTGTTCCATCCGGCGCAAAGCCTTGCGCAAGAGCCATCATGTTCTCGGTGTTGGGGGTTACACCAACAAGACCAAGTTCAGCGGCCATCGCCCCACTGAAGCGCGAGGTTGGTGTTCCAATGTTGTTGCCATCGGCATCGTAGTACTCAACGATATCGGTGTTGAGCAAGTACTCGACAACATCCTGCCCTGCTGCGTTCTGACCACGGGAGTTGAGGCGCTTGATCGTGAACATTACATCTTCCTCCGCAAGCGCTTGCGTTCGTGATCAACGTCGGACTCGCCATCGTCGGCCTCGCTGATCTCCAAACCTACAATCTTCGCCTTAATTTCTTGGATTTTTTCCAAGACCATATCAATGGTTTCGTTCTGAATGTCGTTTGATACGTGATCCAAAGGCAAAGCACCCGAAGAGTCTTTAAGATTGGGATCCGCTCCAGCGTCCAGAAGAACCCGCGCGCACGCGTTGCGGTCTTCTGGTGAGATCAGCGAACCATCCTTGCGTAAGATGTGGTGCAATGCCGATTGCCCCATACCATCCAAACGATTGACATCTGCACCAGCGGCGACAACGAGCTCAAGTGCCTCACTACTTGTGCATTGAGAAACAACACTTTCGCCCTCTCCGTTGACGTGATCAACGTTAGCGCCACACTTGATCAACAACGACATTGCCTGGGTGTTGTTCAATTTCGCGGCATGGCTGAGCAGTGTTTCGTTCACTCCTATGCTCAATCTATCTTCCGCGCCGGTCATGCTGAATGAACTCACATGAACAAGGTTGGGCGAACTGCTCAACAGTTTTTCCAACGAATTGACCTGATTGTCCTGCATGTATTCCAATGCAAGGCCGTGAAGTTCAGCGAAGTGGATCGCGTCGCCATGTGTCGCCTTCAATTCAGTCCGAAAATCGTCTGGCCCGAACATTCCAGCAACATCCAAAGGGGTCTCGTCAAACGCATTTTTCTGCTCAAATGCGTCGATCACATCAAATATTCGGTCAGAGGATTGAGAAAGCTTTTCCAGGACCAAATCCAGCAGCCGGGTGTCGCCGACCTCTGCGAGCAAGTGAAGAGCGCTCTCGTTATTGTTATTGACGTGCATAACATCAACCCCAGGGATCTTCAAGATAGCTTCAACGACATCAAGATTCCCAGCGTACACCGCTGATTGCAACGCGTTGTTGCCGTTCTCATCCGTCCAATTGAGATCGGCACCACACTTAATCTCTCGAAGTGTGCCGGCCAGATCTCCCTCATAAATTGTCCGCTGCAATATTTCAGTCGGCGATTCAAATCGGCTCAGAATGCGGGTTGCTGCACGCAATTGACGATCCTCAGCCGCATTTGCAGAGATGACGGCTTGAACATCGCGATTGTGGTTGGCGTCCGACGCCCGCTCACCTGCGTTGTTGACCACTGAGGTGTTCGCCCCAGCCGCGATCAGCGCCAGTGCAGCCTCAGCACTATCAATAACGTGCAATGGAGTGTTCCCCTCATTGTCAACTTCATTGACCAGTGCCCCCTTTCCCAGGAGGTATTGAATGACATCCGTGTCTGTTGCGTAAAACAATGGGCTGCGACCAAGTGAATCCCGTACAAGCACATCATTCATCCGCAAAATTGAGCTACTGCTCGTTTGAGCAGCGATATGCGCAGGTGTTTGTCCAAGCGCATTGGGCTGGGCGTACATCTCTTCGTACTCAAATACGGCAGCTAGATTTTTTTCCAGCGCCACTTGCCACAACGGCTTATCCCCATCCCATTCAGCGCCAACATCGAGCATCTTCAAAATTCGAGGTTGATTATTGGCCTCCACTGCCTCTCTTAAGTAAGCCGACAAGCCCACATCCACTGGCGTGCGTCCAGAGTTGTCCGGCAGATCAGGATCAACTCCCAATGTGATCAGCGCACACGAAAGCTGATTGAATTGCTTGTCGGTGTGTGCAGCAAGCGCATGCAATGCATTTTGCCCTAGAGCATCAACAGCATTGAGATCCGCGCCGAATTTGTACAACGTTTCGGCGAGGTCAGGGCTTCCCCACTCAAAGGCAAAATGCATTGCAGGGCGTCCATCAACAACCAAATCAGGATTGGCACCAGCAATCAGTGACGCCTGGACGCTGTCAATATTCTTCTCAATCAGGGCCTCGTAAAGGCCTGCGTCCTCTTTATTCATTATCGGGAGCTCCATCTACAGATACCCCCATTAAAGCAACACATTTTTCACTGTCAACCAAACAATTGATCTATTTGAGCACTGCTTAAGCCCTTGGGTCTCGGCGCTATTGGCACGGCATTGATTTTCTCAAAAGCTTCGTACGCCGCAGTTGGGTCGGCCGCAGCACGCGTGGCCCAGTCCGCCAGCACTTGCCCAGGTCGTTTGGTTGGCAGGTCCAATCCGGGCCAGCGCAAGAGCATAGGGTCGGCTTTATTCATCCGTACGATAGCGCGTATCTCAAAGCCATCCGCACTCCCAAACGCTCCAAGGGCTTGGGTGAGTTGTTCCTCGTGAACTACCGCCTTACCTTCCGTGTGGACGTTTGAGGTTGGGTTGTGGTCCTTAGACGCCATGAGGTTGGTGGAGAAGAGTTCTGCTGCCGCCTTACGCTCCGGTCCTGCGCCCATCTGGCAGACAATATTTGTGCCGATCACTGTGGGCAGAGCTTTAATTTCGTTGGGGGGATAGTATTTTTCGAGAAACGACAGCAATTGCACTGCGCCAATGAAGCACACCCCTTTGCTGCGCCCCTGCAAGATCAAGGGCATGAAGTTGATGCGGCCTGCCGTCGATAATTCATCGAATATGAAATTGATGGAGCGCGGCTTTTTGCCCTTCTTCGTGAGCTCTTTATTTTCCGGGAACGACGGGGAAATGATCTCTTGCACGGCAATATTAACCATCGCGGAGATGTACGCCGCCGTCAGCGCTTCCAATCCACCACCCTGGACGATCACCAACTTGCGGCCCTTGTAGTCGTCTCTGATCCATTCGGTGACCGCAAACCGACGCTTCCCGACTTTCGGCCAAGCTGCGGCCATGTAGTCAATACTGGTCGTGAAGGCCATCACCGTCTGCATGACTGAGGACGTGGTGTTGCTATCAGCGTTCTCAACCAGGGGAAACGCTGCCCTGTAGCTCTTAAAGATCTCCGGGCCCATTTCCGCAGCCGTCTTGTTCTTTTGGTCTCGAAGTTCTGGGAAACCCCACTTCTTGCCGTGCTTTGCGATCAGCACCCGCAGCGCACCTGAAAAGACCATCCGGGCCGCACTGGTGAAGAATTTATTGTTGCCACCGGACTCATCAGGAATAAAGCACTTGACGAACTCGTCCACTTGAATGGGCGTGTGCACATCACAGCCAATGTCCCAGACGTACGAACGTTGGTCGTACGGACTGACAATAATGGGGCGGGGATATACCGTGGTCGTTCCTTTCGTATCCAACTCTGATGCACTGAAATCCTCGTACGCACAAAAGTCACCCTTTACGTCGTACAAGAACATTTTTTCATTCCGGCTGTGTACAATCTGGCGGATGATGTGGACCAGGATCTGGGTTTTGCCAACACCCACCGCACCTTGGATCAACACATGCCTAAACCACTGCTCGGTTGGGAGCATCAAATCCGGATGAATGGTTCGGGATATCTCTTTCTTGCAAAACTGCTTGCTGACCATCCGCGCATAAGACGGTGCATCTTCGATGTGCACACGTCCTCCCTTGATAACCCAGGTGTTTGTCTTAGGCTTCAAGGAATAAACTGCCGTGACACATGACAGGCTCAACGAACACGTCCAGGTTAAAACCCAACGGCCTATTTGTGGCGCGGTGTTGGCAACGATCTCACGAAATACGTTTGCCTCGTTGTGGAACAGGACTCCAATTGAAAGCAAATTGAGTCCCGCCCGAAACGACGTGTGAAGTTCGTACGCAAGTGTTTGAGTTGATGGAATAAGCGCGTGACCAAGTGCTCCAAGAGTCACATACGTCGCGATAAACACTGCAACCGTAGCTAGACACGCCGTATTCCAGTACCGAACCGGAACTGTTGGAGCAATTGTATTGGGCACCTGCCCAAACAGGTGGTTGTAGACTTTCATTGATAACCCCAGTGTGCTTACAAAATTGGATCCCCTCCGTTGATATAGACATTGGACGATACTTCTTTAGCAGTTCGCTGCTGTCCACCGCGACGAAATTGAAGTTCAGCTCCTTCCGAGCTCGCACAGATGCAACACATTCATCGTGCATTTCTGCGTGGGGATAGTCCTTAAGTGTTTTCCATGCCCCACCCCACTCCAAACCAACAGCTTGAACGAGTTTTCCATACAGCATGTAGCCATCGCGCACATGGGTGTTGTTGAGGTCCCAAGACGGCTTGCCATCGACGTACACCACGCTGTCCACGGCCAGGCGGTAGTTGTGGCAACTGCGCCCTGCGCCGACGGTCGTCACGCCTGTATTGCTTGCCAGCAGTGCTGCTTGGCGTTTCTCAGATCTGTGCCCTTCCAACGCGCGCATGTCGTAACCATTGCTTTGCATAACCGCGTAGACTTCTTGCAACTTATTGGAAAGCGACGGGTGGACGGAACGCAGCACCTTCTGACTTTGCTGTTGGGATTGCTCAAATTGCTTGGCTTTTCCGCCGTGAACCGTCGCACAAGACGTAAGCCCTAATAACACCAAAATAAATAATACATGCTTCATGTTATCCCCAAATTTGAAACCTCCATTCATTAAAGATGATTTATTGAAGCTGTCAATATGAGTAAGGCCACCGACGGGTGGCCTTACCTTCAAACTTACTGCCTGCTTGTTCTGCGCTCTGTATTTTTGTCGAACTCACTTTCGTGCTCACCGTTTGCATTGTTGCCAGTCGCCTTTTGGTTGTTTTCATACGCAATGACTTCGTTCTCGCGCGGTGGACGGCCCAACTCCATGGTCAACTGCTTTTGCACGCGCGCCAACTCTTGAAGCTCTGGGTCCAGGCCCATCAGCGTTTTACTTGCCCACTCGTTGCTCCCCATACTGGTGCCGTCTTCTCTTTTCCCTTTGGCAAAGGCATGAGGATCATTGTCTTTCATGCGCCCTAACACTGAAAAAGGCGTGTCGTTTTGCTCCGCCTTGTCGGCGTTGTTTTGCAAGGATTTATTGAGATCAGCCTCTTCACTGGGCAGCATCCCCAGTTCACGACGCTTGTTCAAAGCACCCTGCAATTGCTCATATTTTATTTCACGCAACGAACTTATGCTCTGTATTTCTTCCGGCGTGCATTTCGCCTCCCACTCTTCCAGTCTTTCGTAACAATTGGACACGGCATTCTCATGGTTAAGAAACTCCTCCTTCCACCCCTTTACCCCAAATATAAACGGCTTAGATTTTGCAAATTCTTCTTTTTCCTTAAGCGCGTTCTCGTAATCCCTATTTAAATCGAACAACTTGCTTCCACTTTCGCGCTTGTGAAGTTCCGTGTCGTACTTGAGTAGGCGTTGATCTATAGACAGCGCTAGCTTATCCGCCTCCGCCCACCGTTGGTCTTCCGGCTTCTCAGAGTTGTACTTCTGTGTTCGATAAAAGTCATCAGGTTCCGGCATTAAATCTTCAAATTTGTTTGAGTTCATTCGTAGCTCCTTATTATTGTTAAATTAGACTGGGAATGTCTTTGCTAAATACAGGCGTAGTATCAATAAAGTCCACTCGCGGCGCGCCTGCTCGCTGCAATACAACAAACGCCTTGCGTCCAGCCGTGCCCTTGAGGACATCGTTAAGATGTTGGACCGTGATGATGTTGCCATAGGTGAAGCCAGGCGTTTCGTTAGCGCGTATAAATGGCGTGGCTTCTTGCGAGGCGCAATCCACATCGCTACCGGACAAGTGATTGTTTACCTTCGAAATACTGTACGCATTGTTCGCCGACATCTTGTTGACAGCCCCTGCCGACATGATTTTGCCAAACCCGTTATGCTTCATTTTCAGCAATGCTGCACGCTGAGGGTGATCATCGATGTTAATGATGTTGTTGGTGTAATCCAACACGGAGCGGTCGAAATCAACACCCATCTGGAACGGTCTGTGTTCCATCACAAGTGCTGCCCCGAGGCGTTTTTCAATGTAACGATATGTTTCAGCACTTGATGGCAACAACATGAAATTATTGAATTGGTTCAGGAAGTTCTCAGCCTTATCGTGGTTTCCGTTGAAACGTGTGCGCACCCCTTCGATGTCCTGAGTCAAGAAGTACAACGAAACACCCCATCCGCGACAGGTGGATGCAATTTCATATGTTGTTTCATTGATGAGTAATTGACATTCATCCATCATCAACATTAACTTAGTCTCATTCGGATCGTTGGCCCACGTGTCTGGATCACGCCGACGCATGTACGAATAGATCCGCTGCATCAGCAACACCGAGATTGCGCGAGCTCCAACGCCATATTTGTCAACGTTCAAATCGATACCAATGAACTTACCCCGGTAGACTTCTGTGATGTCCACACCGTGCTCGGTGGATTTCCAATCGCCACCCGGAGTCCCGTCGTTGAGGCCTTTAGCATCCAACAACTGATTGATGCGCGTATTGACGTTGCCCATGAACGATTGGCGAGCTTCATCGTACTGATCTGTCCATTGATCCACAAAATAGCTAATAGCCGCCTTAAGTTGTGATCCCTCAATCAAGAGCTCAGGATGAACTGTGTAGACATCCCGATTCATCAATTGGCCCGGCACCTTGTAACCCAGCAACGAAAGGATTGCCATTCCTTCAGCCGCCAACACATATGAATCGTCTTTTTGCTTTTTAACCTTCCCAAGCTTAAGGCGCATACTGTTTAACGAGACCAAATGCCAGAACCACGTTCTCCCTTGAGTGATGATAGATGTGTAAGCAACACGAAGAGACTGTAAGCGCGCCTTTTGCTTTTGGTAAGAAACAATCTCAGGAGAATTGTGATCCCAATCTTTGTTCTTGGAACGCGCCGACTGTATGGACGACAGATGCTTAATTTGAAGATCCAGATTCGTGATCTGTTCTGCGGCATTGGCAATATTTACTTTCTCAATATGAACGCAAGCATCCAGAATGACTGCGGCGCTGCGCAGATAATCGTCGGCACCTTTTGTCCAGTGGTCTTCTTTGTCCGTGGGATCCAGCGCCTTCAGCGCTAAGACGAATTCGTGTGGATCCAAACCTTCCATCGGCGCCAAACGAACACCCGGCTTTATGCAGTAATCCAACCCGTTGCTGACCTCCCCAGCCAACGCGCCTTTGCCGCAGGCAACAAGCATGCCCATTTTGATCCCTGCCTTACGCGCTTCAATCATTTCTTTGACGCGGGGGCGGGCTGAGTTGGTTGTCTTTCCCTGCCCCGTCTCCGCAAGCGTCATGAAGTGCATTGTCATATCGTTCATGGTGAGGATCATGTCGATACCAGCAAGCGGCGAGCCCCAGTACTGGCGCTGCGCATGGACGAAGCCAGTGGATTTCCCAATCTTAAACTTGTGCGAACGGTCAGCGGCAGCGCGTTCGCGTTGTCCTTCTCGCTTCTCGTTGAGCATCTTTCTGTTGGACTCATTGGCTGTACCAGTGACCGCCGAAGCCTGCAATTGAAGTTCCCAGGCGCGGTTGGTTTGATTTTTGTTGGCGTAACTCATGGGATACGCACAAAAGAAGATCGCTACAGCCATCGGCTTGAGGTAGGTGGGAAGGAATGCAAGCAAAGCCAATGCAACCCATACTTGTAAAACAAAGACGGCTGCCTTACCCGCCGCCGCTAATGAACCACCAAATTGGCGTTTATCACCAAGCTCGTGACCGATCAATCCAAAACACGCGCCTACAAAGGCCGTTGCTCCAATAAAGAAGAACGAGGTCGTGAGATTGTCCTTGATCGCCTCAACGCTGCTCCAATCCAAACTGCCTAAAGCCATCTTCGTTTTCATGACGACATTGCCAACTGCGTAGGGCAGTCTTTCGTAGACCCAAGAGTTGGACGTAAAGACACACACAGCAAGGATTGCGATGTACATGCCCAACCCCTTAAGCGCCTCGGAGCTTTTTTCAGATTGGTGCAATGCGTACATGTTTATAAGAGCAAAGACGGCGGGAATGAGCGCCAAGTACGAATTTATAAACAGACACAAGAACGTTGCACATGCGGCAACTGGAATGGCTGCGTATGCAATTAGTGTCGCTGTGCTGTCGCGGCCCTGACCTTGATCGTCGGGGTGTACGAACTTTTCCCAGGCCAATCCATCGGTCGTTTCACGTCCTGATATTGCGCCTGAGTCGTCCAGATCTTTCTCGACCTCAGCCATCCATGGTTCAAACATTTCTTTAAGTTCTTGCTTTGAGTAACAGGCCTTGAGCTCTTCGGAAATACTGAACTCACCCGACGGACCGGATTCGCTATCGAAATCACAACCCGCCTCAATTAAGAATTCGATATCCTCGTCTTTAACACCACGAAGCTTGTCGGTATACACATAGCGGGAAGCGATATTAGCAATACGTTGATAACGCGCGTACGAATCCTCAGCTAAATCTTGCTCAATGCTTTTGTACGAAGATCCCTTGGTCAATCGACGAACTAAATTTTCGATGAAATAAATCACATACCACCCCCTAAGTTTTCATATAAATCCCCAGCATCTTCATTGCCAGCACTATCATTCGTTTGCGCAGCTTGTTTTTCTTTGCCGATATTTTGTATTGCATTATTCTTGCTTGACTGAACCCTTTCAATTCCGCGCTTAACATCGCCATCAACTTGAGCATTGTATTGTTGTAAACGCAATTCCTTTTCTTCCGGAGTGCCCTGCATTGAATTCAGTTGTTTTGCGTATTTCTCCTTAGCCTCAACGCCAGCTTCTTGAAGGAGGGCAATTTTGTTTTCAGCCGTGCGCTCAATTTGGGCTTTCATTGAAGGCTGAATGACATAGATTGCTGTAAGCAAGAGAAAACAGGTTAATGCCCCTGTGTAGAACACCGCTCTTGACGCGACGATCTCTTCTGAGTCTCGTATTTGCGCGGTCGCCAATGTACTTGCCTTCCAGGACGTGATCCCGTCGCTGCGCACATCGTTGCCTGATCCTCGATCTTCTTTTGTGTAGTAATACTGCTCACGCACCTTTTGATGCATGTCGGGCATGATATCCAGCGCGGATTTCAAGAACAGCTTTCCATACAAGTCATACAAGCGGGACGCAAAGCGTATTTGCCGTCCCTTCTGAAACATCATATATTTTAATCTGAGCATCTGCATTTCTCCTGGCGTTAGACCAGTCAATCATTTTGACCGGCACTGTCAATACCTACTTTATTGAATTAGACCATCTGTCCAAATCGTCATTCGCTTTTTCTTGCCATTTATTTCCTGGCTGCGCGGGCTCGGGTGCGGCTGTCGCTTTTTTTGCTGGACGCTCTTTTCGCCCGGCGACTTTTGGAGCTGCTATATTCGCCTTCACGGGTGGTTGGTCCGCCACCTCTGGTTTAACTAATTGATCAACAGCCAGGACAGAGGGCGTGGTTTCTTTTTGCTGGGCAGGTTCCGCAACCTCAACAGTTGCTTCAACCACTGGCGTGGCGGTTTCGCCTAACGCATCCGAGATCGCTTCTGCGATTAGATGCTGTGGATCAGCCGGCGCTGCAATCGGAGACGGTGCGGTTGGACTCGCCGCATCTGCTTTTGAAATATTGAAATGCTTCCATCCATAAAAGGTGCCAGCACAAACAACCAGTAGTGCAATACATACATATATATAATGAGTGCGTCCCGAACTCAATTTTTGCTCTTTGGCGGACTTCTTAAGCCTCGCGATGTCGCGATCAATTACCATTTTATTTATTGCAACCTTCTTTTCCAGTACAGCAACCTCTTCCGACAACTGCTCCTCTTCTTTTTCCAGTTCAGCGATACGCTGCGACTCGAGCTCTTCCGCTGATGGCTCTTGTGAAAGCCCCTCGTCATCAGGCTGCTCCTGTTGTGTCATGACATTCGACGTGCCCTGGAGCGACACGTGTGCGCTTGTCTGTTCGAGCAACCGACCTTTACTGGGTTCCGCCACTGGGATGGCGTCTTCGGTGATGTCTGCTCTTGGAGCTTCTGCGTCAGCTGAGGCCGCTTTACTCTCGTTTCGGTCCTGAATCGCCTTGACACTTTTTTTAATCCCACTGAGCAAACCGCTGCCAGCTTTCAAAGCTCCGGAGCGAACCAGCCCTGCGCCCTTCTGGATTGCCTGCGCGGTCAGTTCAACGCTGTCTGACTTTCTTTCCGGGCCGTGCGGTCGCTTGCGCGGGTCATTGACTTCGATACGCGAGTTGATGGGTTGCACCTTGCGCTGCGCTTGGATCTCTTCAACGCGCCGCTTAAACTTTTCTTTTTCTTTATCATCCATTTTGTTCTCCTGTGGAAGGGGCGGTCGTTGCCGCCCCTTCCCTGTTAGTGAATATCTGCAATGGGCGTGATGACCAACTTGCTGTCACCTGTCCCGCAGTTCAAATGGGTGATGTGCTGAACACCCTGTCCGGCGTACGCGTTGCGTTTTCCCAACTCGACATAGGGAACTTCACAAGCAACCTTCCCACTGAACGTGAAGGTCAACTGGTTTTTTGCGCTTTGAGAGATTGCCGCAATTTTGTCGAAAACCTTTCCGGTTTGCGCCGACACAGCTTTCATGTCGTCTGAGTTGTATGCAATTTCCATCGAGCCCAGTTCATTGCTGACCGCTCCACTCTTTTCGGTGCTGCTGACAACCGCAACTTTGGTTTGCATTCCTGCGGCCTCGGCTTGCACTTGAGCTTCTTGGAATTCTTTCAATTGACGCGCCTTGCTCCATTTTTTTCCGACCACGTTGCCAGCTCCGCACCCAAGTGCACCACCTGCGATACCACCGACAGCTTTGTTGTCCTTCAACAACTTCGTCCCAAGAAACCCACCCAGGACACCGCCGACCGCGCAGCCGATCTTTCCGGCCTTTGATGTGCGTTGTTCGCTTTCTGCTTGATCTTGCGCGTAGACCAACGTGGAACTTGACATGAGGGCGGCGCACACCGCCACTGAGATTACAATTTGTTTCATGAGTTACTCCTTTGATAAGTTATTAGTATTTGATATTTCCATCTGCATCCACATAAGGCGACTGTATTCCCGACATACCAGCGGGATTATTTTGCACGGGCTCATACCCCGAAAACATTTCGTTGACCGAGGCGCTTAAAGCCTTGAGGTACTTGACCAACAATTCGCGGTTCTGTTCGTGCTGCCCTTTGAATTCCATCTTCATTTGTTCAAGAGCGATTTTCGTGTCAGCGAGAGATTGCAAACGCATCTCAGCAACTGTGCGCCTGAACTCAAAATGCAACGCGTCGATTTCTTTTTTATGTTTTTCAATGACACAATCTGTTTTGCTGCGGTCCAACCGGTCGCTCACTGACGCTCGCACATAGTCGGCAAACGAAACACCGATGAGACCCGCACTGCGATCAATGGCCGCGATTTCGTTTTCTGTAAATCTGATATTTTTCTGTTTTGTCATAATGTTTATTCTTTCAGCAACCTTTATTCATCAAAACAGATTTGCTATTACTGTCAATGTGCAAGAAACACCTTATTTTTATTGGATATCGCTGAAATGAAATAGCGCCCACGGCTATACGAGCTGATACCGCCCTTATGGCTTACGGCTCAACGGCTTGCTTATGCTTTGGTGAGCGCTTTGGTATCGGCGTTACAAACACTTTAGTGCGTAATGTGCATAGTCTTTACCAGTCGGTAGGTCACACGCCTTTCATCCTCTCCCCCCGGCTGTTGCTTTTCGCTTTTTCCGAACGCGACACATTTTTTTCATCAAGTCGATCCGGACGCCCCGCTCTACCGCCCGACCTACGCACGCCATACGCTTCTCAACTACATCGACAAGCTCACCGTACCCCTCACCGCTGTTGCTCCATCCCTGGACAACCTCTGATTTCGTTCACCGCCAGCCCTCGTTGCTTCGACACGCAAACCGTACGCTTCAACCCGTCTCTGTACGCACCTCCGCCCGCACTGAGCTTTGGCCTGGCCGTATCAACCGCTTGCTTGTTGTCCCCGTCCTCTGCCTTGCTTTGCAGCACACCAACGAACTCTGTAGACCACTTTTTTGTTTTTATTTCCAAATGTTTTCTAGCGACACCCTTCACTTGCATTCACGGACGCAAAAAAAAGGACCCGGCTTATCGGGTCCTTGGGATTGTTTACATTCATGGCGATTTAGTCAGTACCTACATGGTAGACATCTACGCTATGGTCTTGAACGGCCATCAGCGCCGCATGATCAGTGGTGTCCGTCACGTCTGAGTACACCACAAGGGCACAAGTGGTGAGCACCAACGCCAGACTGGCATGGAACAGTACGCGCATTCGCTTTTGATATAGTTCGTATTTCATATGCAATTCCCCTATAGAGTGTGTTGTTTGTCGTGCGGCTGCACTTATTTGTTGCTGGCCTTTTGCGACGCTGCGATGACCGCCTGGGCTTGTTCGTACGCATTGGGCTGATACATCACCGCGTCAAAGAAGCCGTTGATAGCGTTGAACGCCATCACCGCGATCACGACCGCTGCCACCAGCAAGCAACCTGCTTTAATTGCGAAACCTTTGAAATATACGTCCATATGTGTTCCCCCGTGTTGAGTTTGATTATTGAGTTTGATTAGAGCGCCAAGTCTTCAATGCGGCGCGTGATGACGAAATACAAGACGACTGCGACGGTTAATGCTGCGATTGTGAACATAGTGAATTCCCCTTTTGATTGTCTATATTTTAATCTTATGAGGAATAACTTAATTGTCAACCCCATTTACCGACAATTAAAACCAATATTCAAAACTGTGAGGCAGTCGTTGGTTTTCTATTGGGCGCAAAAAAAAGAGCCTACTGAGAGGCTCTTTTCTTACTGCATCTTTCCGCCCTACAAATCGAAAGCCCATATAACCAACCGGCTGACGGCGGCACTGCCTATTGCCGTTGCACACCCGGTGATCCACGCACTGGTGAATCCAACATCAAGAACGATGTTGTAAAACATTGCGGTGCACAACATCATTGCGATAACTGAAGTCATGTAAACACTTTTACTTACAAAGATATCTCCAAACATACGCACACCCCTTATTAAACAGATATCTTCATTAGATTGGAAATAATTTAATTGTCAACCCAATGAATAGACATTTAGATTTTGTGGCCATTGACAGTACTGCTGCTTTTGACATTCTGTTCAAAACAGGAGCAAATATGGATCCACTCAATCATTTTAAAAGCGCGCTCAACGTTCGGCAGGTGCGCACGCCGAAATATCTCAAAATAATTGTTTTCAGCAACCACAACGGCCAGTGCCTGTACTGCGCGTGTCCCTTGCAATCAAAGTCATGGGGTGTGGTTCAACTCATCCCGAGATCGATGGGAGGTATGAAAAGCAGCGACAACCTCGCGCCATCGTGCCGCTCCTGCATTGCCAAACACGCCAACTCTGACGTGCTGGGGGCGCTTCGTTCCAACCCTGCTCTTCCAAAATCGCACCTGGACAAGGTGCTAGGCCTGCGCAGTTCGGTGCTGACCAACTCCAGCAATCACCTCACCCAACTGTCGCGGACAACGCCCGTGGCCGCTGTTCGCGACCAGATCAACCGTCGTGGACAACAGGAGCGCGCGGTGGTTTTCGTACATCACGGCGCGACGGTGCTGGTGTGCCTGTGCAAAAAGTCAGGGTCAACGCAGCGCGTCGCGGAGCTCGCTGTGCTCTTTCGCATGCTCAAGGGGGTGGTTGTGGCGGAAGACAAGAGCACCGGCATGATCGTCTTTTCACTGGACCACACCCAGTTCAATCGTGTGGTGTGGGCGTTGATCGAAAACAACGTGCTTCTGAGGGAAATGCCAAGCCGTGAGACGGTTGCGTACAACGATCCTGCCAACTGGCGCACGTTCTGGAACAGAACCTACATCAACCCCCAAGACAACGCCCGACGCCGTGGTCGTGGCGAACGTCCTGCGCCCAACCCGGTGAAGCGTGCGTACTCAACAAACCCAGGGGCCGTCCGAGCCCGCCGCCATCATAAGAAACGTTGTATTGCTCAATGCGAAAAGCAACTTCAAGCGGCGAGGGACATCGATCTCAAATATCTTGCGGGCCTGTCCATTAACCTGGAACAACGTAATGAAATGATGATGTCTGCCCTCAAAGACTTCCTAAAAGAACAAGGGCCGCTGAGCGGCCCTTGATGTGGTTTACAGATCATTCTTGTGACTCCAGTATTTCTTTGAGTTGAACATACAGTTGTGACAGCGTTTGCACGTCATCCCAAGTGAGCGTGTCTAAGATATCACCTCTGAGCAGTTGCAGATCTTCGCTCAGTCCTTTCGTGCGTTCCATGACATCCTCAACGTTCGGCAATTCATTCTTCATAGGTGTCGTCTCCAATAGAATGAATCCTTTTCATTGAATAGAAGCGGTAACGCTCTTTCATCTCTTCTTCCATCTCAGCCATGCGCTGCTTAACAGCGGGCGGCAGGTTGTCTTTGTAACGCATCAAAAGGGTTTCACCCGTGCCTTGCAAAAACCCACGTGGCGTTTGTAAACCCATATCTGAGCTGAGCATTCGATTGAATTCAATTCCCAATCCAGCGCCTGCGTCAATCAAGCACTGGCAGATTTGATTGAACTGCTCTGCGTGTGCTGGATCCTTGACGTAACCCTCGCACGCAAGAGCTACAGGAATGACATCGCGTGATGGATGCCGCGAATTGCTCAAGCGGGTCTCCATCACAACGCTTATGTCCCTTGCATCGCTTATATAACGCTGGACTTTTTCAACATCAGCCCGCTCAATTGCTTTGTACAGGCTCTTAACCACGGAGTATTTATCAACCTTCCTCATACACATTTCCTCAATAAATTATTTTGTTGTAGGTGTAATCCACACCCATAACGTCGATCAAAACCAGCTTTGCAACTGGACCAGACATGCCCCGAGCACATCGCAATATCTGACTTTCCGCTATCACACAACTTGCCACAACGGACGCCGAGACAATAAAGCGAGACTGAGAGCTTTCGGCGTTAACTCCAAAACAAAACAACAGCGGCAACAGCAAAAGATATTTCATATATTCCCCTACATTTATATCTGATACCCAGTAAAACAAATGAATTGGATATGTCAAGCTTGTGCTGGTATAAAAAAAGCCCCAATTAGGGGCTTGTTTATTTTTTACATTTTCCGCCGTGTCCTTTGCCGCTCACCTTCAACCTCCCGAAGTTCTGAGACCAAAACAGCGTGTTGCTCGCGGTTTCGGTAACCTTGAAATATTTCGTGAGTATTGGCACCGCCCAAGTCCTCGGCTGTCATTCCTTGATTGTTCCTGTGATCCTGTGAGGCCCCAAGTTCAATCAACCGCAGCAGGACCTCATCCACGGGTCGCGTGGACGATGCACAGTGGTGGAGCGCGGTGTTTCCGTGCCAATCCGTTTTGTTGATGTCTGCACCCGCTGCATGCAACACATCAATCATGTCCGACTTTTGATCTCGTGCTGCGAACATCAACGGCGTGCGCATGTCCTGATCAGTTTGCTCCACATCTACGCCGTGACGGATAAGCTCAACGACAACGTCCATCCTCCCGGCCAAGACATTGTAGTGAAGTGTCCCCATCCCATTGAATGAATTTTTGTCATGGATATCAACGTTTCCCGTTTCAACCGCCCATATGACATCTTCCGCCGTGTTGATCATAAACACCTCCTAATTTAACGTATTCCCAGTTAAGCACGTTCGGCTTCACTGTCAATTAGCTCCTCAACTTCTTCTTCGGGGGAAGAGCGTCGGGATAGTGGGCAAGATAGATCGCGTTAAGTTGATCAACCAAATCTTTGCGCTTGAATACGATATGGCCGGTGTTCGCACCACCATAAAACGCAAACTCCATGTAGGGGCGAACAATGTCAACACTCAACTTATGGCGCCCTGGATACTCAACTCCATCCAGCACAAAGAACGAACGGACCAGATCAATTATGAAATCCTTTGTCAACACGTTTGAAGGTGAGGCGTAGTCAACAATCACTTTTTTACCCAACATATGATGTTGATTTGCCTTCCAATCCCGGCACAGAGAGTCAATAGAATCGGCCAACCCCCTTTCCAATTCCTTCTGGTTCAAGGCATGGATTTGATTAAAAACACCGAGGGCATTGTCGGGGGTGAACTCCATAAAATCGTTGTTCTGGATCTTGCAGTCCAGCGCACGCTCTTCCTTCACCCTCATGCAGTCGTACAACTTGAAGTGATTAAGATATTGAAACCACGCTGTCCTCGTTGCCGCAAGAGACAATTCTTCAGCTACATTTTTTTCGTTGTATCTAATTCGGCCCAAGGTCTCTGTAAGCAGAGAGGAGCATCCCGCCTCGCCCATGTCGGCTTTCAAACTATTCCATTCAGCGACAAAGGATTGAAACCGCGCCTGCATTTTTTTGTGTTTAATGACCGTCTTTTGTGCGTATGCTACTGGCAGTTCGTTCATAATATCTCTATTGTTTGTGTGGAGATGGATTAAAGCAGCTTAATTGTATTTGTCAATACCAAAACGAAAAGCCCGTAAAGGCTTTAAGTTTGTACGCTCACCCGCTTTTTCTTACATTTTGCGGGGTCGCGGTTTTGAGATCTGCGCATTGGAATTCAATTGACCGGCCGACGTGTTTTGAACTGTGTTTGGATCATGGATAACCACGCCCTTTGTTCGAGCGTATTCAATGGCCGATTGACCGCCGTTGTCTTTATGCAGGGGATTAGCACCTGCATCCACCAGCATTTTGAGTCGGGCTTTTACAGACCAGTTGTTGTTTTCGGCCGCGTACATCAACGGTGTTTCGCCGTTGTTGTCCCGACAGTTGGGATCAGCCCCAGCCTCCAAGAGAACCTTCAGTGTTTCAACGCTTCCGTCGCGTGCGATAAAGTGGATGGGCTGGCATCGATTGTGGTTCTCAGCATCAATTACGGCACCTGCGGCAATCAACGTAGTCGCAACCGATGGGTTTTGCAGACTGAAGTGCAGCGCGGTGTTGCCTGTTGAGGATTGCGCATCAACGTCCGCCCCAAGTGCTATGAGCCTGGCCACACCGTTGCTGTCATCGTGACCAGCGCGCAGTTGCAGAAGCGTTTGGCCGTTCTTGTCGCGCACATCGATGTCGGCACCTGCCTCCACCAGCCGCTCAGCTAATGACCAACGTGGATGCTGTTCAAAACCCACGCGCTGCAAAGGTGTCTTTCCCTCTCGGTCGGTTGCGTTTACGTCTGCACCGTGGGCTAAACAAACCTCAACTGCGTTCGCGCCCTTTAAATCACACGCCACATGCAACAACGTGTCGCCATACTGCGTTTTTGCGTGCATGATTTTGTCCCGGCCAAACTCTTGGATCATCGCTTCGATGCGTCCTGGACCATCGCCTACACACAGACCAACCGCAAAATCATGGTTCATATGCGTGCCTTTTTTAAGTGTGGGCACCGGCTCAGCAGACTGCTTTTCCTTGTCAACGGCTTCTTTGTTCAACAAACTAAAATGTATCTCTACTTTTTCAGGATTGTGCTCAACGTCAATCAACTGATCGAGCGAGTGAACTGCGGCAACTTGCTTACCTTTGACGATATACAAATGCGACTGCGCATGGGGCTTAAGTCCTCGCTCGTCCATATTGGCGTGAGTCATTAAGGAGTAGCCGTTGATTTCCACCACACCTTGCTGTGCTGTTTCACGCTCGCGCTGCCGCGCCAATTGCTCTTGATCTGCTCGGTTCATGTGTCATCCTTATTTGTGGCTGCATGTACCCCACAAATATCAAAGGAATTGCCACTGTCAACCTTATTGTTCGCGCATTAAAATGCCCACGAACCAAAGATCACTCAGTTCAAATCAAAATACTTTCCCATAAATATCCCTTGCTGCAAGTAATCCCCAGCAAAACAGATAATGGCGCGCAGTCACGTTACGGTCAGACATAGAAAGGCCCGCAATTGCAGGCCTTCTTGTACGAGTCCAATAGCGATCACTGCGCAATTACGTTGTCGCAGCTTCGTTGGCCTGCTGCCTGAATGTAATGAAAAGCGGATTGATCATTGATCAACGCAGTGTATTCCAGTGCTTTCGCAAACACGTTAGCGGTCTCTGCAATCGACGCCATGTCTACGTCGCCCTTAAATTGAAGGAACGCATGAACTTGCGCGATCTTGTGCGCGGTGTTGCGGGACGGCGCATCGTCCAATTGCTGATAGGTCAACGACCCCAAACACTGACCAGCGTCAATTTGTTCCCCAGCAAGAACGCCACCTGAAACGGCCATCAATAAGGTGGCAAGTAAAGCTGCAATTTTGGTTGAAATCATGAAATTCCCCTGACTGTGAGTATCGCCTTAGCTAATCAGGTTATTTAATGATGTCAAGCTCGGCATAGAGAAGCACGCGTGGTGGCTGGCCCTCGCACCCATCGCGCTCACACTGGAAAATAACCCTTGTGCGATATGGAAAGAGAACTCCGCTGTGTATCGGCCTTTACTTTGTACAGCCAAGAAAATGCTCAAACACTTGATAATTATAACTTCGCTGTCAAAATAGACCTGCAATCCCACCCGTAACCAGGAAAGAATGCACCATAAATCTATTTAAGGAACAATTATGGACACTAATACAGCAATAATTTTAGGCATCGCGCTAATCATGAACACACCGTACGCCAAGCTGAGGCTCATGTTGAAGCTTGCGAGGGAAGTCATCCACAGGTTTAAATGAAAAAACCGGCGAAAGCCGGTTTTTTGTGGTTAGTCGTGTGGAACTATATGCAGGATTGTCCCACACACGTCTACCCCATTTCAGCTACTTGCCAGAGAATTGAGGGCAAAGAGCTTTGCCAAAACGTCCTCTTTCTTTAGGGGCCAGGACCAGCCGTAGGCGTCAGCCACAGCCCTATCCAACTCTTTGGTCAGAATGACCAGCCAATGCTCCTGGCTGTTATACAAGTTGTTGAGTGTGAGCTTTTTGACCTGCTTCTCTGAGCCGGTGTTTGCCACCATTCGGTCTGGAAGACCCGGAATGACCTCCTTGACACGGCTGACAAGATTAGGCGGATTAAGCCAATTTTCCCGTCCCAACATCAAAGCCTCTGAGGCTTTAGCAATCGCTTTTACCTTGGGGTCATCGGCTTCTTCCAATACTCCATCAGGGAAGGGGAAGGTTTGAAAGCATGTCTGTGGGTTGTATGAGGGGTCGTTGCCCACCCCATGGCGGGTTGACATTTTCTCTGCCCAAATGGCATGAATGGAAGAGGACAACACGCCTAGCGTGGCGTAGTCATCCTTGGCCACTGCAACTATCTTATTGGACGGAAGGATTTCAATAGGCAGAAACGTAAAGATGCGATGGTTTGAGACAATAGAAGTTGCGATGTAGCGCGTCTTTCCCGCTAAAGCATTGCGCATTTCAGGGCGCGGGCACCAAAGCCGCCACCAAATCTTCTTTTGCTCATCGCCGTCGTCTTTTTTATCGCGCAAGGGTTTGACGTTGTTGACGACGTGAGAGAAAGGCTCAACATACATGGATGCGTCTTTCTCAGTGGGCTTCACACCGAAGTCAATAATCCACTTGTCGAACGAACGCTTGGTGATGTCTTGCCCGTTGTACCACGGCTTCACGACATCTGAATTGGGTTTCCCGTTCGGATTGCCAGACGCCAAAAGCCAGCCTCTGGCTGTCGCTCCATCCACATCAAACGGTCCCGATTTAATAATACCTTGGAAGGCCAAATCCTTATTGGCTGCCAAAGGCATGGCGTCTGAAACAGTTGAGTTGCCGCCTCCTGTCAAATCTTCCGTGATGGACGTGACAACAACACCATCTAATGTGGTTTGACCGCCTTGGTTGTCACCAAAACAAACAACCGATACGCGAACATCTGCCTCACCACCCCATTCAACGTTCTTCATCGCCGAAAAGATTGGCGTCGTCTTCAGAACATTCTTGAGGACCACCTTGTTTCTTATTCCTGTAATGCCTTGTGTACAAACAAGACCCACACGCTCTGTGTCACCGTCCTCGATGGCCTTTCGAGACTTTTCGAACCAATAGCACACAAGGTCCATGCCTGGCGCGACCCTGCCTTTATAGCAGTCGCGCAGGTCTTTAGTGTAGCCTTTACCCAGCCCACGAATAAGCTTGCGGTCACCTAAGAAAGGAGGATTGCCAACAATTGCGTTGGCTTTTGGCCAGTGGATTTCAGACCCATCATCTTCAATGAGAGCATCACCGGTTCGAATCTGATTCAAAGGTTGCAATATTGGCCTGGTACGGATGCCGTGGCCGTTGTTTACCATCCATTGGATTTCACCAATCCACACAGTGATACGCGCCAATTCTGCCGCGTATTCGTTCTTTTCAATTCCCAGGACGTTCTCCGGCCCGACAACAAGCGCTTGGCGCTCAAGACCCAACGTTTCTGCCTCAATCATTGCCCTGTGTTCAAAGCCTTTGAGTTCTCGCAAAGAAACATAAAGGAAGTTGCCGGACCCACAGGCTGGATCAAGAACACGGAACTCACGCAACTCTTCCTGGAAGGTGTTAAAAAGCGTCCGGGCCTTCTTAGCAATTGTTTTCTTAGCGGTAGATTTTTCGAGCGCCTGTGCGATTTCTTTCTTAATTTTCGACCATTTTCTTTCCCAAGGCTCAATGACCACAGGAAAGACGATGGACGTGATCGTGAGAGGATCAGTGTAGTGCGCTCCAAGCGTGCTTCTTTTATCAGGGTCAAGTGCTTGCTCAAAGAGCGTTCCGAAGATAGAAGGCTCAATGTCAGACCAGTTGAGAATGCAGGCCTCTTCCAAAACAGCGAGCTCACTCTCATTTAGCTCAAGGCTTTCTTCATCATCGAATAGCCCACCGTTGAACCATTCGATGTTCTGCAACGAAAAATCGCCACCTGTCTGCATCGCCTTAAAAAGCCCACTGGCACGTGACTGAAAAAGGTCCGGCTTTGACTTGCTGTTTATGACCAGCTGGGTAAAAATATTGTTGGGTAAAATGCGGATGTCTTCTGCAAACATACAAAAGAGCAAGCGGTTCAAGAAATGGGCGACGCCTTCTGGTGTATTGCCCGCCTTCTTCCCCAAAGTTTCAGCAAGATGCGCGAACTTGCTTGCGGCATCTTTCGTAACATCTGCTCGGGTTATGCCGGGCTTAAGTTGGCTTGGATCTGTGAAAGCATGAAGAAGGAGTTGGCGCACATCATGGGAGGCCAAATCGTCAACGGTGAACTCGTAGACCTTCTTGACTGTTGCCGTGAAGTTTGTATGTATCTCAAACTTCTTCATGTCGCAGACGATGAGAAGAGGTGGGTTCTCTAAAGCATCTGCGTACATCTTTAACTGTGCATAGGCCTTGCCCAAATCCTTGCCTGTCCCCTTAGCTTCAAATCCAAAGCAGCCCTTCTTCCATACGTCAGCCCAGCCGTTGCCCCCAGTAGTTTTGTTGGCTCCGTACTCGTAAGTGAAGAACTTATGCGAAGGGTCTGCTTCTTTAGGCGTTTTTTGCCCGAGCATCCTGCACAAGTCATCAAAAAATGACTGGAAGTCGCGCTTCTCGTCGCCACCGCCCTTCCACTTAGCGATGAAATCCCCTGGCGTCATCTACTCTTCCTCACATTCATGGCGGATTTCCTTGTCCCGGCCGTCATTCTGACCAGAACGCCTGCCAACGAGTATAGGGCCGATTGCATCTGCGTCGAGCCCTCGATCTGTCGGGCTGTTGACCAACTCCGGGCTTGTTCAAGACGACCTTGAGGTCCGGCGAGCAGCTATTTGAGCGGCGAGTAGCATTCATCGATTGAGTACAACTCACTTCCACTAAAAGATCGCGCAGGATTGCGGTCTATGACCTATTCCACGGTGGTGGGGGCCCGCAGGTTGGAACTTTACTTCACCTCGCAGACTATCAGCGCGCTCAATTCGGTCTCCGAACGCATGCGTGTAACATTGGGTCTCGTCCTACATTACACACCGACATGCCTTTAATTTCGACCGTTTTGCTTCTAGTGGCTGTTGGAACCCCTCCAGTCCCTGTCGCAGTAGAGTCTTCTGCGCTGGTGGCGGCATACGCGCGCGACACTGCTGCCGCCGACAAGCGCTTCAAGGACGTTAGGCTGCGCGTGACGGGTATCGTAGCGAAAGAGCCTGAGCTCTACCGACGCTCGCCCATCCTGGTGCTTGAAGGCACAGACATCACCAACCGGCCCGTGGCGGTGCTGGACCCTGACCGCAAGGACGAGCTTTCCGATTTGCGCACTGGACAGGCCGTCACCCTCGATTGCCTAGGCAACGGCCACGTATCTGGGGGAGCGATGCTGAAAAATTGCACAATTGTTCAGCCAGTGCCGGACCACAACAGATAGGGTTAGCTTCAGTACGCCATACGAAAACTTAGTGGTTGGCCCGCCGAGCGCCGTCTCAAGCGGCACGGTAGTTGCTTCGGCCAGCGCGGCCAGTGGCTTGTCATCGCCTCGCATTCCGCTTATATCTTGTTTCGCACTCTGAGCAGGAAAATACGATGGCGAAGAAAGTTCACGATGTTGATAGGAGAGCGATGCTTTCAATTTCCCGCATCGTTGAAGAGATGGATAACGGTGCAAGCGGGGAGTTGATTTCGGTAAACTGCGGAAATGGAAAACTTAACGGAGATTTTTTCCGCAGTTTGTGCCTTTTCCATGCAGCCAATCAGGCCAAACCGGCTTTCACGAAAAAATCGCAAAAGAATGTTCGTCGCGCCACTGACGAAGTTGCCAAGGAAGTCGAAGCTGGACTTCCGGCACACAGTGAAAAGGAGGATGGAAAATTTGAAGTGAAATTTGAAGTTTAATCGCCCTATAACTTAAAAGACGCCCGCTTTTTGCGGGCTTTTTTTTGCCCGACGCGGCCGCACTATCTGGCGCGCATTTTTGCATAGGCGATCATTGTTGTTTCAGTGTCCCGCAAACGGTCGCGGTACTTGTTGCGCACCTGGGCAATTTCCTGCGGTGTTATATGCGCGGTGGCCTGCTCAATTCTTACGTTGAGCCTTGCCATTTCCTTTTCAAACACATCCGCGTCAATCCGTCCGTTGATGACATCAAGATAGACCTTCGACCGGTCGTCAAAAAACGCGCGCACCCCATCTGCACGGGTTGCCAAGCCCGACAGCATGACGTTGGACGTACCTGCGACCTTCAAGACCCATTGCATGTCGTCCTTGCTTTTAACAGCAGGGATGAGCTTCGTATCGACATGCGTTGACATGCCCAACCCCAACGACACCAGCACAATCTGCTGTTCAAGGGTCGGCAGTTCCTTCACCCAAGCGGAAGTCACGGCCCAATTCTCTGAGTTCTCTGGGTCGTTAGACGCCTTGGCTGTGTGCACGAGCGCCAGCAACATAAAGACAAGGACCATACAATTGCGTTGAACAGCGTACACGGCAAATCCTTTTTTTTAGAACGTAATCAGTTGGGCTTCGAACACCCACGCTGTACCCAGGTGATGATTCGCGCGTTGCACAATTCATCCTCCTGCCCTTCAACCATCGTCATGCCATCTGGTGGTGAACTCCACATGCGCTCAAGGACATACTTTGGGTCAACACCCATCTCAGTCGTGTACTCAAAGATAGCGCGATATATTGGGTGCTCCAGCGGCACAGAATTTCTTTTCTCGTCCGCCACTTGATGAAAGCCTAAGTCCCCATAAGGAGACCAGTTGACGCGATTAACGCCGCCCATGAAGACCAATGGGCATGCGGAATAGCAGTTGTTCCACAGCGATGTCTCTAACCTCTTGTTGCGAATGTATCGGCCAGCCGCGATTGCTTCGACCACGTAGCCGCCGCCACTTCCCAATGCAACCTGCTCGACTTTAGGATTAGCTTCAACTGCGTCAATAACTTTTTGCGCAAAACCCTTCTCTATGTCCCCTAGAACTTGCAGAACCCTGCCTTCGCCTTTGATCACGTAGAACGACGACTGCCCTGTTTGTTTGATTGATGCATCGCGCGAAATACCAAATCGGCCGACGCAGTCTAAATTCCATTCGATGACGCGCTCGTCGTGAGCTTGACCGATGATGCCGGTCGCCACACTTTCAAAGTTACCCAACGAAACGGCCATAACGCGCAGATCCTGGGCGTTATCGGTAGTGGCGGTGACATAGTCGGGGTCGTACGTCATCACGGTGCCAGCAATATATTGGTCTTGCTTGAGCAGCCGCCCAAGCACGTAACATGAGTGTTCGGGTATGTGGTACTCGTTGTAGTACGTACCGACATGGTTGTAGTCGTTGATTGCCTCTGCGGCCGCCCACAACTTGTCGTACAGCACCTTCTTGTCTTTCATCTGCCGGTGCAGATCCTCGACCACGTCAGACACATCCAGCGAGGCTGACTCGTCGGGCGCTGGCTCTTCCGCTGGCTCTTCTTCGGACGCAGGCGCAGGTTCAACCACGGCCGGTTGTGCAACGGGAGGCGGTGGCGGTGGGGCCGACTGATCGCAGGCTCCCAAAATGGAAATGATGGCAAGCGCGAAAATCCGTTTCATCTTATGCCCTTTGGTCCAGTGATCAACCCACCTTCAGGATCTCATTCCATCGAGTGGTGTAGGCGGGCGACAAGTGTTCTTGACGCATGGCCCATGCTGCCTTATCGGCCTGCGGTTGAATAGCTGAAGAAGCCATTCGCATGCTTCCACGGCCGAACTTGCGGTTCGCCTGGTCCAGAACGGCCATCAGAGCCTTAGCCTTGGGATTGGGCGTTGAGAAGAGGTCCCCCTGCCCCATCGACCCAGGAGCCAGATCAACCAACCCAACACCCGCCTTCTTCCAACGGTAGCCATCTCGGTACAGGCCGTCAGCCATGGCGTGGACGGCGCGCAGGATCTCGCGGGTGTCGCTTGTGGGTGCCGGCAGACGCATGGTGTGGGATGGGTGGTACTGCGGCACGTCCTTAAAAGCGTTTGTATGGAAAAACAACCATACGCCTCCGGCCTGCAGCTCCCGCACCCGGAGTTTTTCGCACGCCCGTTGCGCGAAGGTGGACGCGGCCTGTTGTAGGTCGGCCAATGTGTCCACCTCACGGCCAAACGAGCGGCTGACGATGATCTGCTGACGCTGTGGCTCACTCACTTCGAGTTCGGCGCATGAGACACCGCGCAGTTCGGTCTGCGTGCGGGCTAGGACCACGCCAAACCGCTGTTGGATGTCATGAGAGCGAACCAAATCCAACGCCGTATGCACCCCCTGCCCTTGCAGCCGTTCGGACCATCTCCGCCCAACACCCCACACATCACCAATCGGGAAATTGCCCAGATCCGAACGCCGCGCACGCCACACACCGTCACCGGTCTTGGCAATCTTGTTGGCCATTTTTGTCAACGTCTTGGTGGGAGCAATCCCCACGCAACAGGGCACACCGGTCCACTGCAAAATCCGTTCGCGCGCCAGTCGGGCCAGTGGGACATAGTCGCGTTCAGCAATGCCATCGAACGACACAAAGCTTTCGTCAATCGAGTAGATCTCAATGGACGGAAACAGGTCCGCAAGGATTGAGGCAATGCGGCTGCTCAGGTCGCCGTACAGCGCGAAATTCGCGGATCGTATTTTGAGTTGCTGGCGCACGTTGCGCGGCACCTCATGGATGGGTTGACCCATCCCCACCCCCAGGGCCTTAGCCTCATTGGAGCGGGCAATCACGGCCCCATCGTTGTTGCTGAGGATCACGACCGGCTGCGAACGAAGCGACGGGTCAAACGCACGCTCGCACGACGCGTAAAAATTGTTGCCGTCCACAAGCCCAAACATCAGCTTAGCCCTTCAGATCGTCGGAAAGGACATCAACAGCGAAGTGGATGCTCGGTCCGTCCTGGGCCCGCCGTTGTTCCGCCCGATGCATCGCCAGACACAGATAGATTAGTGCTGAACGCGCCATCTGAAGAAGACGTTCCGCCTTCGCAGAAAGATCGTCCAATGTGATCTCGTAGGCCAGGTTGTCGTGGTGCATTCCTGCTCCTGGGTTGGACAACCCTACGCACCAAACCACCTTGACGAATTTGTGCTCAAGATGGTTGCGCAACTCTTTGAGAGCTTGCGCATCAGGTGACGCTACCTGACTGGTCGTTTCATCATAGATGTCCTTCGACAACTGATGCAGCGCGTGCAGCCAGATGTTCTCTGACTGCTCAAAAACAGCGCGGACTTGACCAACGTTTGGCCTCTTGTTTTCGGTCCAAATCGAGGAAAAATCAACCTGCTTCTCTGGCAAGCCAACAGGCATGTAGTCGTTGATGAAGTACGCGACTTTATCGAGCAACGAATACGACGCGCGAAACGCAGTTTTGACTTGCTCAATTTGGACGCTGTAGCGAGACTGATCCGCGTTGGATGCAAGCGCGGTTTCCCGATCCGCCACGTGCAGCTGACCCGAGAATGTGCCTTCAAAGAGGCTCCAGCGGGCGTACACGAACTCTTGTTTGAGTTGATTGAAAAACGCTAGATACGTGATGCCCGCAACGTCACCCCTGTGCGTGGGCAATGACAGAGAGTCATGAGACGCAACAGGTTGTTCGTACGCGTCGTTCATCGGGTTCAAGAACAGACGGCGGTGCAAGCACCACTCACGGTATCGCTGTTCGCCTTCATCCTCGCCCATGGAATACTCTTTCATCCACTCCAATGACGGCGGCTCATGAATTCCGTTGTGTGCAAACATCTTCTCGCACTCTCCGAGGTTCATCGCAAACCGATTTGCCGCACTTGCATGGGTTGCTCCATGCTCGCCAATGGAGACTGCGTGGCGCAAGTATTCCCACCCTTTGAGCGCCAACCACATTTGATGTTGATGCTCATAGACACTGCGCGCGTAGAAGAAAAAAGCGTCGCCCATATTGCCCGAAGCCATCGCGAGGCGAGGATCAAGATCGAGGGCAACACGCCAATGTTCGAACCCATCGAGCACCCGGCCAACCTTTTTGTAAGCGTTCGCCAAATTGCAGTGCATCTGTGCTCGGTCCGACCACGTAAGCTCTGCGTAATTTGGATGCAAGATTGCGGAGCGGTAGTGGAAGATCTGCTTTACCAGCTCAGGCTGTTTCCACGACAACGTGTTGTCGTCTGGATGCCGAAGCAGGTACAGCGAACCCCAGGCGTTACCGTGGCAGTAGTGCAGCCAACTGCCATGCTCCTCGCCACAGTGGTCGCGGAGCAACTCGGTGGCTGCTATGCATTGCTCAAGCAGCGCCTCGTCTTTCATATCTCCGGCCGCGTCAATCAGTTGCCCCAATATTTCAACGTGCAGGAAGTCTGCCTCGCCAGCGTTGGCAGCCGACTTCAAACTCTCAATTGCCGCCCCTACTGATTGACGTCGCACCACACCCCTCCTTTGGCCTTCTGTCCACGATTTTTACATTTTGGGCGGCTGTAGGTACTGACGGTCACTCATACATCCGCAGTCATCGATGGCGGTGAAACGACCACGTCACGACGCCCCACACGTCCAGTTCTTCGGCGACGACAATGGGTGGTGTAACACCATCGCTGGAATGGAGCTCGTAGGCCTCACCACGCGTCTTGAGCTCTTTGACCACGAAGCCACCCTCATGCAGGGCAACCACCACATCACCGTGGCGGGCGGTGAGCGATCGATCAACAACCAGTGTGTCCCCCGGCTGGATCCCATGGCCCACCATCGAGGAACCCGATGCCTCGGCAAAAAAGGTCGCCAATGGGTGGACAACACAGCGTTGGTTCAAGTCCAGCGTGTCTTGGGCCCCGTAGTGGTCTTCAGCGGGCGACGGGAAGCCAGCCGCAGGGCGTGTGGACATCAGCGGTAGAAGCGCCACAACGGGGTCTACAGGAGCGCTTGGAAGTGCGGGTGTCATGGTGCACGCAGGAAGATCAGGGGTGCCGTAGTCTACGCCGCCGTTAGCAGGATTACTAACACCAGCAACTGAACGTCTTCCCGTCCTCCGCGACATGCGGTGACGCTGGCCTTGGTACTCACGCATTTCTCGGATCCTCGCAGCCCTCGGTCAGATATGATGAAACCAGACCTAAGCGCATACGTTGGAGAACCACCCAATGAACACAGACGACCTGACGGACAAACAATTGCTGGAACTCGACAGCATGGTCAAAGAAACGCTGCGACGAAGAGGCGTGAAGCCGTCGTCAATCAACGTAACGGATGAGTGCACAGAAATGCCTAATAAAATAATACGCAACTTGTTTGAAGCGTTCTCACTGGAAATATCCATCCTCAAGTATCCGCCCAACAAATCGTTGTTGTCGAATGGGCATCAAGCCAATTCGGCGGATGATGGCAAAGTGCCTTACTCAATCACCACTCAGTTTATTGGCGAGGGGCCATGTATCGCCTTCTTAAGATACATCGCACAGCTTGATTTTTATCAGCATTCAATGATGGAGCACGACCTTCAAGATTTTCGATTCAAAGAGATTTACCAGGAGTTCACTGAAACAGGAATAATGAGTGAAACGGACACACATTATTGCAAACAAAGAATAGACGCAGCCTTACACGAGCACCATGGACAATTCCGACAATGGATTGAGAAAAGTGG
The DNA here is from genome assembly GCF_056760195.1 of Stenotrophomonas sp. STEN020. Classification (NCBI taxonomy): domain Bacteria; kingdom Pseudomonadati; phylum Pseudomonadota; class Gammaproteobacteria; order Lysobacterales; family Lysobacteraceae; genus Stenotrophomonas; species Stenotrophomonas sp. STEN020. The sequence continues at coordinate 60,311 of NZ_JBRREI010000008.1, read as the reverse complement.
CAACCCCTTGCTCTTAATTGATGAGGAACCTACCGAGGACTGCTTGATTGGCGGGCGCGCGCGTACCGTAAATCTGGACGCATGGGGAGTAAGCAACTCAGTCTTGCACGCGTACTGCCTAACAAGTCAGACAACCTTTGGAAACAAAGCAGCGCAAGCAGTTATGCTCGGCGAAGGAATTCTCAATAGCATCAAGGCAGGCAAACTGAAAGGAATTTCAGATTTCCACATCACAACAGCATGCTCTACCATTTTTTACAAGGATCGCGACAACACCCACCCTCTCAATGAAGAACTTAAAAACTTATTGGGGGAAGGGAATATAACACTCCTTGACTATAACGCGATGAAATATGTCCAAGTGGACAAAGAAATTTTGCACATCATCGTGAACACGCCTGAGCCTTTGTACAACCAACTCAAAGGGCGACTCACTTTTGGCTTCCACTCTGATAAATCAGTCAGCGTGCTGCTAAAGGACTTTGAAACACAAACTATTATGTCTACAGAGCGACTGAGAAAGGCAACATCACTAATTGCCTCGCTAATCATCAACTTAGAAACATCGAACGGAAAAGAAAAGATGATTGGTCAATGGTTGAATGCGATGGATCAATCATTCGGGCTCGCGCATAGTGCCGCGATCTTGCATTTCCCAGGTAACGAAGATCTTCAGGACTTGCTTGATAATGTCGAAGCTAACCTATCAAACGCGCGAGATACCCTGGTGCGCGCCAACAGCCCCTACGCCGATAATATTTCGCTGGCGACATCCAGGCACGCTTAGCTATACGATCCACACTCATAAAAAGGGGGTACTGTGTATCTGTCAGAGGATTTATCGAAATGGCGCGCGCGTAACATCCAACTGGACTGTCTGTGCCGATTTATTTTTCACAGCCGGTACTCCGATGACCGACCGTACTTTGATGTACGTGAAGCGCACGAACTGCGCTTAAACGGTAAACCAATGGAGCTGGACAACCACCGAACAGACATCTTGTCCAGCGCTTCCAATCATTACGAAAGCTCGTACACTCTGGCTTTGGGTGGGCTCTTCAATTCGATATCGGACCTATCGAACCCTGCAACGGACGCGGCCAATGAAGTTGCAGCCCTAGTGCTTTTGAGGCTTATTGCCCGCTTCAACTACGCCCTGGCCGTTGTTGGCTCGCGCGATGTTCAAAATATGGCCTTCTACGCCAACAGCAGAGATCCAAACTTCATGCTGCTACGCGTGGACAGTCATGTGGTGAATTTGTACAACATGCTTGAAGATGGATCCGGGAAAAAGGTAATCCCTTTTCTGGCCTTCTCGATGAACCCTATATCAATTTTTGAAAGCCATGTCATGACCGGCAAACTCTCCACGGACGACATTGCGTTTGTGATGTCGGAGGCCGGTGTTGATGCAACGCTTGCGCGGCTCCAAGAAGTGGTGCGCACCATCACGAGCACAGTCAACGACGCGCACCGGAAGGTGTGGGATGAGTTCTTCGCCTTGTATGACGAAAAATATGGAAAATCGTTGGTGTTTGAAAGTATGAGCGAGCAAATAGGTGGGAGAACCTCGCTTCTTGAAGTGTGCTACAACGGTTCGCGCGAATAAGAAAAAGCCCGCTTCGGCGGGTTTTTTTTGACGGGTGGCCGCAGTGCTTCAGGACAACAACTGGCTACAAGGCCGTTGAGCGCACCCAACAGACCAGCCGTTTGGCTTGCCGTCAAACAGGGAAACGCCATCAAGTCCCCAACTATTCAACAAACGCTCCCGCACCATAGGGCGTATGCGCGCACACAGCGGCAAATGCCCGAACCATCGTGTCGGCCAGAGAAGGCTGCGCGATAGCCCGTTCGTACGCTGCGTAGACAGCTTGGTCAAATCTCAACAGGATCCCGTCATCCCCTTCCGCTTCTGCAATACTTTTAGCGGCGCGGCTATAAGACACTTGATCGAACCACAAACCTTTCCCGTACCGCAGATGCGTTTCACGATTGCGCTTGGCCTGAGCCTCAAGTTGTGAGCTCAACCGCATATACTCGCATCCGGTTTCCGCGTCAAACTTGAGTTCCTGGGTCAAGATGGCAACAACCCTATCACGGCCCTGCTCAAAGTACTCGCTTGCGCTGAGCAGCAATGGCGGCGACTTGTTGCTCACCCCTTTATATTGAGTGGACCTGATCGTGTCATGGAACACAGCGGATTCGAACCACTTATCGATAGATGACTTAAAGTCCTCATCAACAGACAGCGATTTCAAGTGCTCATCGACAAGATCTTGATCCTCTGAAAGCTCTTCAAATGCGCACCGTTTGGCCTGCAACAAGCACCACAACTGCATGATTTCTTCCGCCTGACGCGGCCCCTCACGCAGCAAGCACGCCTTCCAACCCAATGCGCTTACACGATGACGTTGATTAGCCTCCAGATCCATCGTTTGGTTTAGCATTGAGCGTCGGTCAATATCAGCAGTTCGCGCGCGTGATCGCAGAACGAACAGCTTGACCTGCGTGGGCATGTCGGGCGTGTAGGGCACAGTGTTCTCCGTTTTACTGATCATTGCATTGTTGCAGCCCAAAACAGGCGAGCGTCGTACGCAATCACGACTTCCCGGACTTGGCCCGCTGGCGATCTTTTCCTTCTTGAATCATCTGCGCCACAGTGCTGTCTAGAGCCGCCTGTTGCTCCATAAGCTTCATTTGACGCGCGTGTTTTTCGGCCGCACCCTTGGGGTCAAACCGGCCATCAACAAAGTTCGCCGGATTTTCCTCGGGGAAATCCTCAAAATAGTCAGACCATTCGCCCATGTCGTGCACTCCCGATTGATTTGTTAGAGAGAACGCTTCAATTATTCTAGAACGGGTTGGATGTCTTCGGAACATAGTTGATGCTGAGACCATTTAAGGTCGTCCGGCGCTGGTTGTAGCTGCGCCCCAGACAACCGTCAATCACGTAACTTGAAATATTGGTCCGAACTTCACGGTTGTCCACGTCCTGGCTCCATGAGTATTCGTAGGTCCCGTTCTTCACCTCAACAACTCCACCCCCAGCCGACGGGCAGCGTTCGGTGGTCGTTCGATCCGCAATCTTCGCAGGGCCGTACTTCTCAGCCACTTGATTGGCAATGGGCTCAAGCGCTGGACCGTCGTCATGCCAACTGACGTACACGCCCTGCAGCTTCCCCAGACGGAAGGTCAGCACCGCCTTGAGTGGCGTACCGCTCCAGGGCGTATGAAGCAGAGTGTCAAATTTCTCCTCGCCCATCTTGATGATCGCAGGCGCGTTGCCGGGAGGCCGGTAGGTTGTCAGCGGGGCGGCGATGCGCACGCCACCCTCCGGAAGCACCTCAACCTCTTCTTTGCTCATGCCCAACTTCAAAGGGCCAATCCCCAAAGGCCCATCCGCGAAGCATGGCACGGACAACGCCAGCAGGGAGCACATCAAGACGGTACGGAGAGAGACAAGGTGCCGAGATCGTTTCAGTGCTGAAGATGGCATGTTCACAACGTCCTTATTCGATGGCCGCATCATAGCCCCAAGACCAGCGGTTTCACATCGCGGCGATTACTGCATCTGGTGTCAGGAACCTTATGGCGCACGCACGTTGCATGCCCAATCCAGCTGCAAGGGGCCTCCGCGTTTCGCTGGCCAGCCGCGACGACGGTAACAGAGCCCATGCTCAACTTCCTGCGTTGCTTTGGCTCCATCCAGCCAATCATGCTCTCAACTATTCAACAAACACTTGCGCGCCATAGGGCGTCTGCGCGCACAGTGCGGCAAAGGACTTAACCATGATGTCGCCCAGTGACGCCTGTGACACCGTCTGATCGTATGCGGCATGGACACCCTGGTCGAACTTCAAAAGCAGATCCGAATCCCCTGCTGCGATACTCTTGATGGCGCGACTGTAAACAGAGTGATCGAACCACAAACCCTTTGCGTAGGCCAAGAGCGTTTCACGGTTGCGCTTGGCTTGGGCTTCCAGTTCGTAGTTAAGATCCATATAGTCGTACGTGCTTGTCCCGTCAAACGTCAAATCGTTTCTCAAGATAGTGGCAACCCGCACCTTGCCCTGCTTCAGCTGATCAGTCTCATGCAGCAGCAGAGGCGGATACCGCTCGCTGACCGTGTGGAACTGCGCAGAGCGCAATGTGTCGTGGAACGCGGCGGAGGTGACCCACTTATCAATATCGACGTTCAACTGTTCGTCCGAGCGCATGGATTGCACCGTCTGCATGACGACATCCTCGTCGTCTGAAAGAGCCTCAAATACAGTCCGCTTGGCCTGCAACACGCACCACAACTGCATGACTTCCTCGGCTTGGCGCGGACCCTCACGCAACAAGCAGCGCTCCCAACCCTCAGCAGAAATTCGGTGGCGAGTGAGCTCCTCGATATCCGACGACTGGTTCATCAGTGAACGACGCTGGATGTCGGCGGTTCGCGCGCGCGACCGCAACAAAAACATCGACACCTGCGTATCCATATTCGGTGTGTGCGGCACGTCCATCTCCTGTTGAATTATCCAAAGCGGGAGCCAATGAATTCATTGTGCGCGCACGCCATAGTCATACTGTATCGCTCTGGCCAACCGACTGCATGAACGTGCACTGCAACTCATGAGGCCGGTGCCGCCGTCATTGATTGGAACGCTCGTGGTTCATCGGCACCGTCGTAGGAGCCGAAACGTTCCAGTGAAATGCGAAGGGCTATCCCGCACAACTGCTGAGCAACTTGGCGAAGTTCCGCAAAGGATTTGAGCCTGTCCACGTGGTTTCCGTGAAGAATTTGAGATCGACCGTACTCGTATATCTCTTCTACCAACTTTTCCAAAGTTTTTGGCACCGGCCACGTTGTTACAACCGCAGTGCAATCCATGCCCAAAAGACAGCATATAGTTTTCAGTATTCCAGCTCTTCTACCGCCGCCGGATAGGACGTCCAGGGATGCCCCAATTTTCGCGACTGCAACCGCATCATCAGGCTCGCGGCAACCTTCCGCAAACCAGTGAAGCGCCATAGACCAACGCGCGCACAACTGGGGTTGCGCAACATCAGGATCAGTCAAAACCGCCCTGACCACTTTGGAGATGGAACCTCCCAGGTCGCTAATGCGCTCCAAAACGGCCACCGACCTTGCACCAACAAGCCTAGGCCTAAGTTTCCTATTTCCGGCGATATCTAAAAATCCATCAATCTCGCTTAGCGTACGCGTCTCAAGTGGCTGCACTCGGTCTTCAAGAAGCCCTTGGGTGACGAACGTATCCGGTGTTTCATGAAGCAGCGAGAGGATGTCAAGGCAATTCTTGGCCGCGATGTGGGCGAGCTTTCTTGAGAACTCCCGCTCAAAGCCTTCAATCGTCACTGCAACAACAGCGTTACATGTCCCCAGGGACTCCTCGACCGCGTCAACTAAAAGGGATGTCCGCGCATCATCGGGTTTCGGGACAAGCCCCTGTACGGCTTGCTTCCATGAAGCGTCTATGCAGTCATCCTCGGGGCTGGAATAGATCTCGACAGTCTCCAGCCAATCAGACACAGCCAACACCCTCACCGGCCCAAGATGCACCGGCGATTTTCGCTCTAATCCCGTGGTCCAAGCTGGGAACACGTGGGTGATGGGTTCGGCGGTCTCTTTAATTTTCAACTGTAGTCGCTCAAGCAACACGCGTTTGCCAGCGCGTATCGAAGCTATGTCCCCACGAACCAACAACCCGTCTGCGTACGCAAAGGCCACTACCGTTCGAAGCATTTTAATTAGTTCAACTGCCTCGATACGTGTGTCCGACGCGCACCTGTTACTGTGGATCAATCGCCCAAGCTTGGCCATGCTCAGTTGAGCCTGTGGGGAAAAATGACATTGACCACCCGGCACAGCCACGAAATTCGGGAACTTGCCCTCGGCACTCCAATCGAATGCTTCGGAATTTACCCGTTGTAGCTCCGCGATCAGCTTATCAAATTCGTCATCCATTCGGCACCCTCACTCAGGCAAACAAGCTTTGTATGGGGCGAGCTTGACGAAACCGTCTTGCTCCATGCCAACGATTTTAGACGTTAGCGCGTACTGGTTCACATGTATTTTGACGGGCCTATCGTTCTCAATTTTTGCCCATTGACGCGCAAAGCCATGGGCAACCGCATCTTTTTCGCCGTCCGAGCGGAACTCCAGGCGGTCGTGCCGGTAGTGCAGCCCAACGACCTCAGCATCATCGCTGCCGCCGAATGCCACAATCAATTCGCACTCGGAGCCCGAAGAAAGGGCCTTCAGGTCGTCCAACGCGATTGACGGCAATTCGTCAAACCACTTCACCCGTCGTTGGTCGCGGGTCAGAAGAACACGGTCTGCAATTGCATCCGTGAGCTGACGCAAAGCTGCGATATCCCTGCCCTGCTGACTAGCTCTTTCCCGAAGTTCCAAAATAAGGCGTTCGCGAGCTGCAACAACCTGGAACAGCACAAGTACAACAAGCACCAGAATTACTACGCCGATGAGCTCCATCATTGCGCCGCTCCCTCCGTTTTGGTGAGTCTAGCGCAGGCGCGGTGTAAGTCCACACCCGTATTTTGATACGAAGTCGCAGCCCGCAAATGGGTGGGCAACCCCCTAATCAAAGAGCAGGGCTGCGTGTCGTCCTCTTAAGCGACTGCAACGCTGATTCGTCCCTGCGTGGGAGCGGAAGGAGTTACGCGCGGATCCTCAAGTTCGAGACCACGCGGCCGATAGTGTTTCCGTTAAAGGGAAGCATCGCGCTGCCCTGAACTCATTGCCAGCGTGACTGGCCCAATCAGGTGATCCAGGATGGAATCGACCCCCGTGTTGCGCTTCAAGCGCAAGATAGCCCAATACACCATTGCAGTCTTTGCAACGGTGACCATGGGCACAACTGCCAACGCGGCAAGTTTTGACTGCGCGAAAGCATCGACGCCTGTCGAAGAAATGGTGTGCGGCAGCGAGGTCCTTTCGCAACTCGATTCAGCGTTGGCCGATGCTTACGCAATGGCACGCGGACGCGTCATGGACGATGGATCGTTGCTCAGAGCAGAACAACGTCAATGGATCGCCAGCCGCCGGAACAGTTGCGACTCAGAAGGTTGTCTTGAGGCTGTGTATCGGGAACGGGTCATCGAGCTGCGTCTTGTAGGCGGCTACGAGGATGAAGCGCAGATCGCCGCAGCGCTTCCAGGTGCAATCCAGATTGCCGCTGAGCCGGTGGAACCAGTGGCTCAACCAGAACCTTCGTACGTTGCTGAGACCTCAGATGATCTGAACACGTCAGGCGAAGGCGTCAGTGAAGATGACCTGATATCAGATCCCGTTGCAGCGGATGAAAGTACTGCGACGACGATGGACCACAACAGGCAACCCCAAAATAAAAGCACGCACTGGAGCACCTACGCAATCGGCGCGTTCCTTGCCTTGGGCGTAGGTTTTCGCGCGGTGGGCTTCTATCGCCGAGACATCAAAAAGCAGTGTCCAAAGTGCAAGGAAGCGGGCGCGCTGGAAAAACTTGGCTCGCGTATCGTGAACAGAAGGCGCAAGTCACGCTCAACCTCAACGGGCGACCGACTGACCACAACAACGGAATACTGGCGCGCAAAATATAAGTGCCAAGCCTGCGCTCATCACTTTGAGCACGCTTACACAGAGTCGTATAGAAACAACTAACATAGCGGCACGGAGCCTGAGGCTTCGCGGGTTAGCGCCCTCGAAGGACAACTGCTGAGGAATGCGTGCGTGCCTATCAACACAGACGAACTCACCGACAGGTAGCTGCTGGAACTCCACTGCTCAGTGATGGAAGCACTGCGCCAAAGGGGCGTGGTGCGCGCCTCCAACAATCCGGTGGCGGACTACACCGAGACCTTGGTAGCCCGTGCACTCAACGCCACCTTGTCCGTCGGCTCTCAGGCGGGCTACGACGCAGTGGGCCAGGACGGGACCCGCTACCAAGTCAAGGGCCGTCGATTGACGGCCGCAAACAAGAGCACCCAGTTGAGTGCGATCCGCAACCTTGGCGGCGACCCTTTTGACCAGCTGGCGGCTGTGGTCTACGACAGCAACCTCGTCGTGCAGTACGCCGCACTTGTCCCCTTAGACGTGGTCAAGCAGTTGGGACGTTTCACTGCGCACACCAACTCGCACACGCTGCTTTTTCGGCGTTCCGTGTTGGACCAACCCGGCGTTGTGGACATCACCAACCGAGTGGTGGAGGCAATGGACGCATGAAAACGCAGCTGGATTTCAGCGACTACCCCGACATCGTTAAAGGCGATATATTTTGGCGTCCGCCGCCCGATGAATTGAAGAGCGTCCCCCATCTTTACGAACGCGCCACATCAAGCCTGTACATGCTGTTCTTGGCCGGTGGAGAGGACATTAGGCTTCGGGACGGCGTTCCACCTGGTCTGCACGTTGCAATGCACATCCGTGCCTCATTGTCAGAATTTGCCGGGATCGAAGAAGTACTGAAGAATGCGGGGTGTGCGTACCGCATCCAACACAGTTCCAGTCCGCTCTTGCATTTCATGCGCTTGCTACGCAACTATCAGATACATGTTGGCACCCAGCCCAATTCGCGGCGAAGTGTGGAGATCATATTCGGCGGTGTAGCATCTTCGATGGAGGTTGCGGTTATCGACAATCTACGCTGCGACGACTTCATGGAACTGGACGCCGTCAAAAAGTACAAGAGCTACACACGAGATGAAGTGGAACGCATGATTGAGTTGTTCCGTGAACAGCAAGACCGCCTTGGCGCGTATGAAATACTTAGACTTGGCACCAAGCGTCTGATTGACGAAGCCCTTGGAGCTATCCAGTGAATGCAACGATTCGACAACAGCCGATGTTGAGGGTTGCCCAGCACGCTACGCAAGGGAATACAACGAACTTTGCTGCCGACATCGCCTATCCACCCAACAGGAAAAAGCCAGCGCCGACGATGCACACACCAGCAATAACGTAGGGCCAAACGCTGACCTTTGATTTGCGCTGCTGCTCGGCAACCACTTGATTGAAGACCCAAATCCGATACGCATGAATTGCATGCGCGATCATGAGCATTGCCGTCAAATACGAATTTTCGCACGAAAAGCTAGATGGATATTTCAGATCCTTCAACAGCAGATTTACAACTCCGATGGAAGCAGCCTTGGATCGGGTGTCATTAACCTGCTGCATGGTGGTCATTTCAAAGGCTTGCGCAACGTCGCCAGCATCATGGAAGGAAAATTTGAACTCTCCCTTGTCGTATTGGAGAACTAAAGCAACTAGGCGACTGGCGAAGTAGTCCGCAAACTCTTTGTTGTGTGTTCGCACGACCACCTGAGCTGCCTCGAATGCTGAGCGTACCGTTTTGGCATCGGCCCCAGGATGATTGGCCTTGTCCATCAACGGCCTGATCCGCACGATGTCAAGCGCTAGTTCGGGGGTCATCTTCAATTCGTTCGTCCATGGGATACGTTCACTCCATAATAGCCCAAGGTGCGGAGCACGAACGCTCCCAATTACATTCGGCGACGCATTGGCCTGCCGCAACTGGCATTGATGGATTCCAGGATCTTTCGCTTCTGCAACTTGGAAGCGATGGCTTCCAGATGCTCACGCATTTCCTTGGACTGACAGGGCATTTCTGGACAGTCGGCGATAGGACGGCTGTCCAGATCAGCCCCTAGGGCGGCGAGCGCACTGACTCCAGGAAAGTCATCTCGCCATGCTGCCCTGTGAAGCAAATGGTTGAGATCCGGCTGCGAGAGTTTTGGCATCGTGCTGAGAACAGTCTGGAACAGCGGATCGGTGAATCCTACACCGGCGCGATACAGCCAGTCCCAACATTTTCGCGAGCCAATGGCACCTTGACGTAGAAGAACATGGGCGTAATCCCAAGCCTCCCATTTGCACGCCACTTCAAGTTCGTAGGCAATCATTGACGGGTTGTCGGCATCAAACCAGAAGTTGATGTACTCCACAATGAACCGCTCTTGGCGGAGCTCAAGAAAAGTCGCCTTATTTCGCAATTGAGGTGAAAACCATTGCACTTCAAGCTCGCGCTCATAGACTTTCATCTCCATAACTTCAGCGCACTCATTACCACGCTCTTCCGTGGTGTGGTACTCAAGAATATCTCGTTGAAATGATCCAGAGACTATGCGCACAACGTCACCTCACATTCGGCGAGGCTGGGGCGCAGGGACAACATTACAGTCACTGTTTTTTGCTGACAGACTTCCTCTAGTAGCTCGAACGCCACCGCTGTTCCTTTTGATACTTGTCGATGCTGCGGATCATGCTGCGCATACCGAAGAAGAACGGGATTCCGCCGCAGATCACAAAGCCGAGCAGCCCAGCCAGCGGGCCCAACTCCATGCTTCCCCAGAGTACACCGCCGCCCAGGAAGCCCAGAATGCCTGAATAAAAGCAGATCCAACCGGTCCCAATCAATGCGTTAATGAACACCTTCATTGCTTTACCTCCATTTATTAGATGATTTCAAAAAACAGTATTTTTAACACTGTCAACCCCTGACAGCGATCTAGCTCTCAATTGGACCAAGAGTCAAGCTCTTTGACTGGACGTATTACATACGGCGCTTTGCGCGCTGAACTCCGTCGTGTGTTTTATCGAGCTCCGCGCAAAGAGCCTGCTTAGAACGCATGGCGGCGCGTATTGCGGCATAGCCTTCCAATTCAGCGACAGTTACACTAAATACATTAAATGTTTTGGCTACGGCTGCTACGTCGTACAGGTTGATCTTCAAACCATTGTTGAGCTCGGCAACAAATGGCGCGCAATCACTTCGCCAAAACGGCATAAAAGAGAGGTCGGGAGCGTATTGGTCCAGCGCCTCCAGAATAGCCACGGCCATGCTCCCTTCCAGCAGTGGGTCAGTGGCAGGGTCATAGGCGTGCAGTTCTGGATGATGTGATCGGTTCATATGGTCTCCTTATATTCAACGAAATGACAATGAATTGAGCTAAACAAACATTTCTCACTTGTCAAGCTTTCCTTGCACTTTAAAGTGCAAGGGTGCCCAGTCTGTCGAGCTGACGGACCTCTAAGTGAATATCCAAAGGCGACGAACTCCCTGTTTCAACGGCACGTTATGGGCAAAGGAATGAAGAAGTTGACAGTGCGCGTTGAGATGATAAAAAGACTATTCACACACCACGCGCAAAGCTGTTGTAAGCTCGCGAACAATCACAGGGAAGCATGCATATGAACTTGCTCGATAGCACCGGCCGCACAATCATCAGCAGCGGCCAGGACACGTCCAATTTAATCAAGGAAGCAACCCAGCGCGCTGAAGGCGCAAACGAACGTAAAAAGATCAAGCTTGACCAACAAGAGGAACGGTTGAGCAAACTTCAACACCGCAACGCGATGGAGAACGTGCGGACGATCCAAGAGCAAGCGCGTCTCATTGAAGAGCTGCAAAGCAAGCTGCGCCGCTCCGAATACAAACGGGAAGTTCTTCGCGATCTGGCGGCCGATATCGTCGTGGACCGCGCAACCATTATGCGCACACTGGATTTCCTCAAAAACAAGTGGGCAGGACCTACTGGCGAAAACGAATTTGACAACGACTTTGTGAGGGTGCAAAAAGAAGAGGAGGATAAAATTAACTCGGACATTGAGCGCCAAAACAAGGCCTACAAATTGGTGGACAATGTAAGTGCAAGCTGGTCCAATCCTGAGTCAGTACGCCGCCGCCGTCAGCCCAAACCACCATCCTCGGCCACACCCCCACCCATCCCGACCTCCAACACCTAAAGTGGCAATCCAAAAATAATTTAGCCCCGATTTCGGGGCTTTTTTGTCTGTATTTACGAAAGGATTGATAGACAAAAAGCCAGCGTTTCCGCCGGCCTTTTTTTTCGACGCTTAAATCTTTCGTTGTCGAGTGGGCCTTTCAACAGAAGTCGTCAATTCGCCCGACTCACCCAGCGATTTCATTATCGTTGACCTTTCCATAAGCGCCACGACATCGTCTTTTTCATACTCCTTAGCACGCTCCAGGGGTGTCCTACCACGATTATTGGCAGCGGAAGGATCCGCACCACTGTCCAAAAGCAGCTGAACCAAAGGCGCAGAGTTGGCGACGGCATAGTACAAGGGTCCGTTTCCGTACTGATCCTGACTCGCAACGTCAGCCCCACTTTTAATTAGGGATTCAGCAACCGAGCATTTTCGATCATGGGCAACTGAAGAGTCCATATCTCGCGAGACAGCATCCTTCTTTCGAGCGACATCCTGCATCCACGTCTTTGCATTTATCACCAACGCCAACGCATTTGTTTGTGAGAACATCCCATATTCCTTCTCGGACTCAATGTTAGGATCAGCCCCAGCATCTAGCAAGATATTGATGCGCTCTTCGTACACGCCTTCCGCGTCAATAATATGCGCGGCGGCCCGTGCCAAGTGCGCCCCAGTTGTCATGTCGGTGCCGAAACGGACCAGTGACTTCAAGTAGTCAACATTGGAATTTGCAACTGCAAGGTCCGCGACAGTACGGCCATCGGAATCTTTTACAGCAGTGTCGAGCCCAGCCGCCAGCAGGATGTCAAGGCACTCCGGAGAACTCTTTAAAACGATTTTACCATGCGCCAGCGGTGTCGATCCATTTCTATCTTCATTGGGATCCGCGCCCTGGGCTATGAGCGCTTTCAATGTGTACGGGTTGGAAGTCTGGTTAAGGTCTTTCGATGAAAAGCTCACTCCAGTCTGAGCCATGTGCTCAACCAACTCCGTTGTATCGCCTTCATATCTCCACATGTTGACGCGAACCTTTCCTGTAGCGTCTCCTCCAGCCTTCACCAGCGTCATCGCCTTTTCAGCCGATGACGCCGCTTCAGTAATACTGGTTGATGCATCAAAGTCAGATTCGCCGTACAGTCCTGATGTCGAGACTTCATGATTCAATTCCGCACCGAGATCCAGAAGCACGCGCATATTATCGCTGGACACCTCTGGATCTTTAGACGCCAAGCCCAAGGCGGTGCTCCTGATATTGCTAATGTCGTTGATGCTTGTTGAGGCACTCAAGCTGTATTGCTGGTCAATTGGCAGACCAACAAAGAAAGCTTTTACGTCATCGGGCGTGCCAGTCTTTAGCACGGCCATAACGTCCTCAGCGGTCGCTTCGCGCTGAACAGTTGTATTTATGGTGTCGCCGTGGGCGGTGTTCGTGATGTCTTTCATGGGGGGGGGCATCCTTGTTGAGTAAACTGAACTCAGCAAAGCAGACTTTGGCTCACTGTCAATACGTCCAATGCATTCACATAATCCATCATAAGCGCAGCTTGCGACCCGTTATAAATGTTGACGCGCGCTCCGGTCGTGACGGCCGCGCTTGTCGTTAGTGTGGCAGGGACGGCGCGCAAGAACTCGCCAGTGTCGCTGATCGATGCCCGAATTAAGTGTGAGGTTGTTAGCCGGGCACTGACGTTCTAAGATTGAGCCCACAAGTGCACAAACAGCCATACGGTGCACACGGGAGACGGACCCACGGGGTCCTTCTATTTATGGATGTGGATTTGGAGAGGAAACGTGATCAAAAAAAAGGGCTTTTGGCTCAGTGGATATCGTTTAGCATTGGCGTCGTTTGCTGTCCTTCTGGTCGGCTGTGGATCGCAGTCAACGCCGACCTCTACACGCCAACCTTCCTTACCGACCAAAACTTACACGCCTGCTGAGTTGAAGCGGATGATATCGGTCGGCAGATATCCTGAGCAGCATGCCCCCTCCGCACAAAGCCAAAGCATGGCATTTCGGGATTGCGCAGCAAAGGTCAAATCGTCAGTCAGTTCGGTGAAAGAAAATTACCCGGCAGAGATCGTTGTAGACACGCCAATTATGGTGCTAGGGAAAATCTGGACTAATGACGGCGCGATTACGCTGACGTGCAGTGAGCCTGATTCGTCTCTGGTAATAACAAATGCAAAGTACCGCTAGATAAACATTCAGTAATTCCCCCGAGCGCAGCCGACTCAGCGTCGACTGCTCTTGGATCTATTTACTGAAAAGCGCCTTACCAAGGGCTACGTCCTCACTCATGTAGCTTCTTCGAGCCATGTCCCGCTTACCCATCTCATCCCGTGCGAAATCCCGAATGACCGGCTCCTGGTCCTTCTCTCCTTCAATCAACACAGCCAATTCCGCCAACTCATCCTCGTTGGCTGAGCGCAACCCATGAGCTTTCAATCGCTTCGTATAATTTTCAATAAGCAGATACGCGTTCTTGAAGCTATCTTCATACGCTGCACGGTCTGGCGCAACATATTGGCTCAGATGGGCTGGCGTATTCCACCACTTCATGAACTCCAAAGCGCGCAGAAGATAGGAGGGCTCGACCAGTGAATTAACCAAATCAGGGGTGATTAAATCCCCCTCGCCTTCATAAAAAACACTCCACTTGCCCGAAGGCAGTGGAGTTTTCAGATACACAATGAGTGAACCGTCTGAGTGGTTCTCGAAGCGTGTAACACCGAACTTGATTTGCAGATATCTGAATGAGTACATAAATTCCCCCAACTGGTGACAACTCAACAGATATCAAATCATTTTCTTTTGTCAAGCTCACCGGCATAGCGCTTGATAACTATTTTCATATAGTCCGAATTTGCGAGCGCTTTGCGGATCACGTAACTGTAGATCTCGTGCAATTGAACATGGTTGTCTTGGGCCAACTGACGCATGGCCGCAACGGGATGATTGGCAAACGCCACTTGAGACAAGTACATGGATCGGGGCGTACCGCCGAACAAGACCCGGTCGCTGTCCAATAGATAAAAGCGCAACTGCATGGCATCAAATTCGTCGCGGTCAAACACTGGATGTGCGATGAAATCTGCAACAACTGCGCCCACCAGCGACGACATATTGCATTTGCATTGCTTTCCCCACGCCTTCATCAGCTTCACGTTCTGCTCCGTCTCATGCAGACGAATGGACGTTTTGGCTTGTGCTTTCGCACCCACCACCGATGCTTCAGACCCCATAGCATTGCGCACGATATAGCGCATCAGTTCGCTCGGCTGCACACCATTACCGTACGCCAATTCTTTGAACTGAACAACGAACATTGGATCGTTTTTCAAACTGCACACAAACGACGTGCGTTGTTCCAACTCAGGAGACGAACGGATTTTTCGTGTGGGATGTCGCGCGCAGTTCAATCGCTCGAACTCTTTTTGAACGACATGCGGCTTTGCAATGAATGCATCCAACTGCGTTCGCAGCCAGGTGGTTACATGCATACCTTCTCGTGCAGCAATCGCTTTAATGGCGTCCGCGTTGTGTTGCGTCTCATACACTGAGGGCAAGCGACAGCCTTTCATCCGTTCTATTTTCACAAATCCTCCGATCACAGGTCTTTAAACCACCACTAAATCAGATTGTCGGACGCTGTCAATGTCACGGGAAAGGGATTAGAGCCCGCAGGGGCGCGACCGTGGCGCGCGGCAAAGCCCTCAAGCGCGGTGTCCGACGGACATTACCCAAAACAACAGAAATCCCCAATAGATGGGCATTCAGATATGTGGGCAGTCACAGATTTTTTCGAATGATATAGCGCAATAATTCAGGGCACGAGATCTTGTACTGCGCAGCCAAATCTTTAAAAGCACAATTGGTTGGAACAGAGTCCATCACCCGACTCAAGTACTCTGATCGGGCTTCTCCCCTGCCCCACAAACGCCCAGGGCGAGCCCGAGCTGCATTTAAAGCTGCGAATTCATCGCAATCAAAAGAGGGGCTGGCAATAAAATCCCAAACAAATCCTCGCATCACGTGGCTTACTGGCACATCTTCAGCTTGAGCTAGAGCCTCTAGGGCATTCTTGTATTCACGCGTTTCTTTGAGGTCAGGATAAGGAACCAACTTCCCCATAATGTTTTCAGGCGATTTCATTAGAGCCCCTTTGTTACCAAATATTCCTTCTTTGTCATTAAGCAGGCCTCACCCGACCAGCAATCCATCCTCATGTAGCGAATATTGATGCCACCCTTTATCAAGTACTTGTGCACGCCAATATTGAACCAATAGTAGTTGCCATTGCACCCAAGCCATTTGTAATATCTGTTGCGCATATTTTCCCCTTTCCTGAGTTTTCATCAAAGCAGAGAACCGACGCTTGTCAAGGGTGCTTATAGTCCTAAGCACTAAATACCCAAGGCCGCGAGAGGGATATTGCTTTTAATCCAACCCGCTATTGACAAAATCATATATTTTGCTTTGATGAAGTGATCAATTCATCGGGGAAATACAATGTTCAAATCACGTATTGCAATCGCCTTTTGCATCTTTTTGTGTGGCAGTGCGCACGCCGTTTCCATCTCGCCAGCGGCCATTGTTTACACCGGCAATGAAAAGAGCGGTGTCCTCAACATTGACAACTCGGAAGGAACCACGGCAGTGACGTACCGCATTAGTGCATTGGAAGTCACGGTGAGCGGCGGCACTCAAGTTCGTACGCAAAGCGATAAAATTCGCTTCGCCCCGGCGTTGGTCACGGTGCAGCCGGGAAAATCGCAAGCCGTACGTTTTCTGCGCCGTGATCTTGGTGCGGCCGAACAGGTGTACCGCGTCAAGATGACGCAGCAACTTGATCCAGCACTGAAGACTGTTCAAACACCCGTGCATCAGGACTTATCGTGGATCTGGCGTCCTGAAGGCGCGCAACCGCGTTTGAGTGCGCGATGGGACAGCAACGGCTGGACCGTAAGCAACACCGGCAATGCGACCGCTCAGCTTGTCTCTCCCACTGCGGGGGGCAAGGTTGTTCCAGGCTTGTTGGATTACGTGCTGCCGGGTGAAACCCGCACCTTTAAATTGGGTCTGCCGCGCGAAGCCGTACGTGCGACCGTCAACGGCAAGATCACTGAGATCACCGACAAATGACAATCTACGCTACAGCATGGGCTGTGGCGTTGGCTTTAAGTTTGACCGCACCAACTTACGCTCACGCTTCAGAACCCACTACCACACTTGCAGCCATCTCTTTAAACGGCCGAGCGGTCAGTGTTGTGGAAGAGATTGTTCTCCAAGACGATGGAGTGTTGCTCCCACGCTCGCGTTGGGAAGAATTTGGGGTGATTGTTCCCAAGACTTTGGGAAGCGGGCTAATCAACAGCACACAATTGTCCGCGACGGTTGCTTTTGATGAAGCCAAACAAGCCTATTTCATTACGGTACCAGCCAAGTTTTTGCCTAAACAGACGTTCGCGTCGCACACATATTTGAACACCAACGTGAGCCGTAGCGCGCGCGGCGTGATGCTTGGATACGACATATCGTCAGCGCAAACCCAAGGCAATACGTTTGCGTCGCTGGGCTACCAGCTCCAATCCAATATGTTCAGCGGTTCGCTGTTCTACACCGCACAGTACAACACGACGCCAAGCGGCTCAGAACACACGCGCGCACTCACCACTTGGACAAAGGATCTGTACAACATTCACGCCGTGGTACAAGTGGGTGATGTCTTCAGCACGCCCCGCAACGCGGCGTTGGGTGGGACGGTCAATCTGGCTGGTGTTCGCGTCGGCTCTGACGCGGCTTTGCACGGTGCGCCGCTGTACCCCGTTCCGCTCCTGGGTGGCGTGGCCGACACCCGCTCCACCGCTGAGATCCTGTTGAACGATGTCGGCTCACACAAAACGCCGTTGGAGCCAGGCCCCTACCAATTTTCCAATATGCCTTACCGCAATGGGTTGAACGATGTGTCGCTGAGGGTTCGCGATGAATTCGGGCGCGAGAGCTTCACCACACGCAGTGTGTACGTTCTCCCCGCGTCTCTGCGGCAAGGGGCGCACGAATGGGAATTGCAGGCAGGATTGGTGCGCAACGACAACACAGGCGACGATTACGGACGCATGGCGGTGTCGGGGTTCTACGCACGGGGCCTGACGGATCGTTGGACGATGACATCAAGCGCTCAGTTCGCTGCGGGCCGTTCCAATATTGTCCTGGGCAACATGTGGAACATGGGGCGCTTTGGGGCCGTAACCTTGGACCTCGCCAAGGGTGGTCAGGGAAACGGCTACACGGTCGCGTACGAGAGGCGCAGCCGCTACTGGTCGGTGTCGGCCAGTCATACGCAGATGTCGGACGACTACTGGTGGCAAGGCGACATACGAGGATCCAGTGTCCGCGCTCTTCAGGCCACTTCGGTCAGCGGAAGCGTGACCAACGGGCGCGCCACTGCCAGCCTTTCGTACACCGATATTGGCTACGCAAACGGCCGTGAGCGCCAACTGATAGCCGCCCGCGCGCGCTACCGGCTGTCGTCCAAAAATGAATTGAGCCTGTTCGCGAGCGTGGAGCAGTCCACCGGAGACAAAGAGGTCATGTTGGGGTGGCGTCACCGCTTTGATGGCAACACAACGGGGTACCTCACAGCACGTGCCGCGCCGGAGATCACCTACAACGCCCAGCTCAACGGATCAGGCACTTTGGCTGGGGTTCCGTACACGTGGGGTGCGTCCAACACCGACACTGGCTCGGGACGCACAACATACGCCAGCGGGCGCGCGCAGCTTTCCACGGTGGAACTGGGGTTGAGCGCTTCCAGCGGCGACTACAAGGAAACCCAACTTAGTGCACGCGGTGGTCTGTGGATTGGGCAAGGTGGAGTCGTTCCCACCCGCATGTCGTACGGGTCGTGGGCAGTGGTGCGCGTGCCAGGTCAACCCAACGTCAAGCTGGTGGCCGGTGGTCGGCGCGTTACGACAAACCGCAACGGCACGGCCATCGTTGCCGACTTGCCGAGCCTGATGGAAAACGACGTTTCAATTGACGCACTGACATTGGACCAATCCATCGAAGTGGATGGCTTAAAAAATACCGTCGTCGCGCCGAGAAATGGCGGTGTGGACGTGCTGTTTGCCACAAAAGCCAACACAATCCGGCAATACCAACTGATGTTGAACGGCGCGCCCTATGCGCCAAAATCATTGACTTATAAAAACGCGCCGGTTGCGGTCGGCAGTGATGGAGTGTTCGTTCTGAGCAACCCTATCCCAGGTGAATACATTTACGCACAGGGGACAACAGAATGCTCAGCGGAAATACAAGCCAATTCAGACCCATACGAAATCGTAAAAATTGACTGCAAAGGCATTGACAGCTAAAAACTTTTTGCGATGATAAATTCAGCGGCCATTTCCGGCCGCTCCATTAAACATACCATTAGGAGTTTTCATGTTAAAAACAGCAGCAATTGCCACATCTTTAATTTTAGCCGTCGGATCCGCCCATGCCGCCACTTCAGTATCAATCCCCGTGCAGGTCAACGTATCTGCCGAATGCGAGATCAGAAATTTTAACGGAGGATCAGTGATCGATGTCTCTTTATCCTCATCAGGCAAACAGATCGGCGGCGCTGTCTTTGTCACCTGCAATGATCAGTTGCCGTACAAATTGGAAGCTGACACGAACGCAGCAGGCCAAATTACAGTGACCGACGACAACACTGGCAAAGATTATCCCGTCAAGGTCACCCAAGGCTCGGGCATGGGCACCACCACAGTGTTCAGTACGGACGCAAACGGCG
This sequence comes from Stenotrophomonas sp. STEN020, assembly GCF_056760195.1. Lineage (NCBI taxonomy): Bacteria > Pseudomonadati > Pseudomonadota > Gammaproteobacteria > Lysobacterales > Lysobacteraceae > Stenotrophomonas > Stenotrophomonas sp. STEN020. Next base: position 40,758 of record NZ_JBRREI010000008.1, on the reverse strand, counting down.
GTGCCATTTCCGGTATAGGCACTGGAACCAGCACGAGCCACCAATTCCAGTTGGGCTTCAACAACGATTTTTCACAAGGCGCGCCTAAGATGCCACAAGCTGGCGTGTACGTCGGATCGTTGGACATCACCGTTGTCTACTGAGCAAAGTTTAAAACGAATAGAGGCCGCATTGCGGCCTTTATTTATGGGCTATTTCACCTCACATCCTGCGCTGTTTGCTTGAGATGTCACTCCTCGCCAACTGAGCGTAGATCCTACGCGCCTGCAGCTCAGCCTCGCGGTTGAGATGTGCTTCAAGCAACGCGGCGACTTTCCAACACTGCACGGCGCGTGCTGTGGTGTACGCGCTGATCACTTCGTTTTTTGGCATTCCTTCCTTGAGCAAATGGCTGAGCACCTCCATCACTTGCGAAGACTCTTCGCCCGACAGAAACGCTTCTTTGCATGCCATCCAAATGGCATCCTGGGGCAAGCGGATTTTGTACGAGACTATCAAACGTAAGGTGTCCAACGTGTGCTTTGAATTGCGAATGAGCATGCGTTCAAAAGTTTTAGCCACACTGCACTCAAGTCGATGGGGACAGGCGTGCTTGATGTAGTCAATGAGTTGCGCCGTGTCGCTTGCTGTCACAGTTGCCGCCATCAACGCGTCAACACTGTGCATTCGTCTTTTAGCCATACAACCTCCTAAAATCGATTGAAAAGTTCGAGCAGCGCGTATCCTGTGCCCACCATGAAAATACCTGTGGCCGCAGACATTGCTACAAGTGTCAGCCACTGATTGCCGATCAACTGGACCACTTGCAAACCCGCCCCTAAGGAAAAGGCCAGCACAATCTTTATGGCCGCAATTCCAATGAACACATACGCGCTGTCATAGCAACAGCCCAAACAGACGCGGGTCAGTCCAAACATGCAGTACAGGGGCACGGCTGTGCTCAGAAGGTTGATCACACTTCCGATCCATCTGCGTTGCAATCCGTGCACCAATGCTGTGCCGACGAAATAGCATGCTGACAAACTCAGCAAAACCAGCATTCCCGTCATGTCGGACCACGTGAACATCAGTGGGCCCGCTCACGTATATCGTGAAGAGCGGATTGAATCATCTCGACCTTCTCTTGGGCCAGCGGAAGGTACGAATAGAGGAAAAAAGGCAGTCCCAAAAACAGAGTGTAGGTGGCGGCGCATTTCATGATTTGTTTGTACATTGGATAACTCCTGTGCTGTGCATATCCAATAAAACAAATAAATTGATTTTGTCAACACCCACAAAAAAGCCCCGCGTGAGCAGGGCCGTTGTTTACAATCCAACTTTCCGCTTGGGCGGGGGGTCATCATTCTTGTTTTTGAGGATGTCCGCCAACTGGTCTTTAAGAGTTGATTTTTGCTTGCTCGCCAACACCACTTGAATCGCGGCCTTTGTGTCTGGATTGCTACATTTAAAAGAGATGGACTCCGGACTTATTCCATCATCATTTACTGCCATAGGATTAGCTCCGGCATTCACCAAAATCTCAACGCCGTCCAAAACGCATGTCGATATTGCATCGGCCATCACATGATGCAGCGGCGTGTCGCCGCGCATGTCTTGAATGTTGACATCCTCCGAATGATCGACAATGAGCTCCAACGCCCTGAAGTTGACGCTTTTCGAAGCAACGAACAGTGCGTGATCATCACGACCAATTTGCAACGGGCCATCTTGATCAAGCCAACGCGCAACGAAATCATAATGGCTGTGCCTGATTGCGACATTAAGCGGATTGAAAAACGACTTAACACGATACTCCTTAATGGAAAGACCCATCCAATACAGAGCATCTGTGGCCAAGTCTCTATCATCATGGTGGCGACGGATAGCCGTCTCCAAGGACCTACAACACGCTTTTATCTGTGGCTTTCGTGGGCGGACTCCATGCTTTGCCATAAGCACCGCCACCTGCGACGAATATGTTCGGTCAAACACGGTGGGGTCTTTGTTTTGGATTGCTTTGACGTGTGTGGTGACGGCCCTGTCGCGTGCACAAGCCAAAGTCAGATTGGTCAGCAGGTCGTCACTGGCACCACAGCGCTTGAACAGCCGCTCCATCACCGCGACCGTGTTTGGGCACGACGCATAGGAACCCACACCCTGCCCCATGGAAATGCACTCGGAAATAACGGCTTCAATTTTTTCGAGATAATTCAGTGGACGCCCAATGAGGATCTCCAAAGCGTTGAAGCCACCGTCAAAGGTTCGCCCTGGAATGTACGAGCGCTCCTCAATCGCCAAGAAGATCGGCAGTTCGCCAACCCTCAAACCGTAGTCCACAACGTGATCGGTGAGCTCGGCAAAGGTCAAGATGAGTTCAAACACAACCAGATTGTTCTGATTGATTGCTTCAATCAAGAGCAACGCGTCACGCTCGGGGGTGCTCCCATCCTGCTTGTACTGACGCAAAAGCAGGCGGAACAGAGTTTCACCGCAGCTAATAGACTGGATCAAGGCATCGAAGGTGTAGCCGCTTGTGACATACGGCAGAGCGCCTTGCTGATCTTTACGCATCAGAGCCAACGAGAGCTTGGACTTTTCAGAGGCGTATTGATCGGTCGGTGCATCCGACACGCGCTTGCCAAACAGAATCCTGTAGAGCTCCACTTGCTCTTTGTTAAAATGCGAGCCCATTGGAATTCACCTTAAAAAAAAAGCCCCCGATTTCTCGGGGGCGTGTCGCTAAATTTAATTACAGTGCAACGTACAGCGGCTTACCGTCGGCAAGCAATTTCTTGCCCTCTGCCGAATTTTCAAACTCCTCAAGAAGCTTCGGCTTGCGGCCCTTTCCACTGTAACGGAATTCGGTCTTCTCACCACCGGCCAGACGTGCATTCGGCGTGGTATCGCGCGGCCCCTTGGCTGCGCCGCTGCCGTTGGGCTTGCGGCCACGCTTCGCGCCCGGTGCGGGCGGCGGCAAAACGTATGCGCCAACCAAGCTCTTCTGCTCATCACTCAGATAGCCGGAGAAGCCGTCGAGAAGCTTGATGATCTCATTGAAAACGTTGGTGGCTTCCTTGGTCCGTTCCACCTTCATCTGATCCCTCAGCTTCTGAGTGGCCTTCTCAGATTCCGCGATCTGCTTTTCGAGTTCCGACAAAGTCGCCATTGCGCATTTCCTTTAGTAAGAAGTCACCAATGGCGCGTGCCCTTGGCGTAGGGCAAATGTACATCATCGCAAATTCGCAATGCAAGCTTTTTTGAGGATTTCATAAGACATTTGCACCACGAGCGGATTAGTGCCCATATCCTGTAATGGGGACGACCCGGATATCACGGCCCTTGCCGGTCAACAACACCCGCTGCCCCTGCTGTACATGCATGTCATCGTCCTGGACAACGGATATGACCTCGCTGCGTCCCCGGTTGTCGGTGGTGCGCACGAATATTTCCACTCCACGCCGACCGCTCATCCCCCGTTGGGCCGCAGATCCAACCGCCCCACCTGCGGTGGTGCCAACAATCCGCGCAACACGCCGGGTATCGCGGTGATCAATACTTTGGGCCGCAGCCGCACCAATCGCAGCGCCAATGGCCGTACCAGCGTTGAGCTTGGATCGGTTGTCAATTTGAACGCTGCGAACCATCACCACCACGCCCTCTTGTATGTTGCGGGCGGTCAAAGCCTGATCGCGTGAGTAGTTGTAAGAAGAGGTGTTGGACCCAGCCCAAACCCCAGGCGTGGCCGCCACTAAAAGTGCAATCAGTAAAATATTTTTCATAAACGACCCCGTGTCAATAATGCTTTCATACAAGCAAATATTTGGACACTGTCAACACCTTACGACAAGATCGCCTGCTGCTGGGAACGCCCCTCCCTACTTCGCTCCACCAATCCCGGCTCTACTCCTGTTATTTCCAGATCCCGTTCAATCATCGGTTCGCGGCTAAGCCGCTCGATGTTGTAAAAGGTCGCGATTTTTTCGGCCGTGCTGAATGCCTGGAAGATCAGGTTGTGATCGCCCTTCAAGGCCGTGATCCACGATTGCAGGTAGGCGATATGATTGCCGGGGTCAAATTGGGCATCCATTTCCAATCCCAAGCGATCCTGGACCAGCATTGAGAAGATCTCTGCGTTGAGTTCTTCAAGGGCGTACTCAGGTGTTCCAAAGCGTCCCTTCATGGGACGGTCCATCCGCGAGGGATGGCCGCTTGCGTGTCCAATTTCATGAATTGCCGTGGACAGATATCCCGACTGAGAGTGAAACAACTCCCGCACCGGCAGATGGATGCGGTCTGTCGCAACGTTGTAGTACGCGTCGTTCCCGCCGTCATGGCGGATCTCCACCCCGCAGGTCGCCAGCAATTCCTCAGCGCGGGCGTGACGCCATTGGACAGGCTTGAGTTCCAGCTCCTCGCGCAACGGAAGCCCGTCGCATTGGTCAACGTTGAACACGCTCCAGGTCATCGGGAGTATTTTGGGCACGCCGTTGCGGTCCAGGACGACTTCACCTGTGATCTTGTCCTTGACTTGCAGCACGAAGGGTACGGGTGTTGCGCTTTGTCCCTTGCGGACGAACCCACCCAGTTCCCGCGCTTGCTTGTACGTCAACCACGCGTTGCTCGCGAAACCATGGATGTGCTGTTGAACAATCAACGACAACACGTTCGAGCCGGTGTAGGTGCGTCCGGTGGAGAAGTTGAACGGAAGCATCCCCATCGATTGCGTTGCGTCGCGCTTCCACACTTGCCGCCATGGGATGGTGCCGCCTTCCATCAGTTCGATAATCTTTTCAGCGGTGATCTTCTTGTTGTCGTCGGTTTTGCTCATCGTCACGCGCCCATGCTTTGTTCGAGCTTTTTGCGCACGCCACGCTTCACTTTGGCCGCCACCTCGGGTTTGGGTGAGTCGGACACGTGAACGACAACAAGCGGATCAAAGGTCTGAGCACGCTCCTCAAATCCAGGCTCGATCTGCGGCTGGTTGTCCAGTTGTCGGGCGGGAACTGGCGTCAATATGTGCTCCGGAAGCTTCATGTTGGCGGTGATGGCGGACGCATCCGCCCACGCCGACTCAAGCTCGCGCCAGTTGGGTTGGGTCTGGATATAACGATCCTCCCAGCCAGATGGGTCACGCTCGTAACCAACGCCCAGTCGTGCTGCGGCTTGTAAGCACGTCAGTTGAACGCGCAGGCGGTACTGACTGTCGGCGTCGCCAGGTTCATGGGCCCGCTGTGGACCGCCACTGTGCGCCGCAGCCCACTCGGTGATGGCGTACAAGGCATCGGTGTAGTACTGCTCCGCCCCATGAGCCGAACGCACCGCGTAGTGGCTTTTGGGCTCAATGTAGATGGTGTCGTTTTCGTGGCTGTAGTACGGCAGGTTCTGTGGGTCTTCGCTGAACGCTACGCCCAAACTTTGGATGTACGCATCCAGTCGTTTGTAACGTTCGGCCGGGAGTTCAACGGTTCTCTCAAGAGGCGGCAGATTTTTGATCTGATCACCGTTGAACATCGGCGCGACTGCCGACTTGTATTGATCGGGGTTGGCAGCTTCTGCGTACAACCGCTCAGTGCGCACCAGCGCTTTTTCGCCCTTGCGGATGAAGTAGCCCAAGCGGTTGAGTTGCGCTGTGGTGAACCAGCGCGGATCTGTGAAGCCGAACGCGCCCGAAGCCGTCATCAACTGTATGGCTTTCACACCTTGGAAGGTTCTTCCTGTGATCCCGTAGGGAAGCCCGCCAATCAGGGGCAAGGGCTTTTCAATCCCAATGAATTCGGATTGAAGAAAGGATGTGCGTTCTTTTAGCGAACGGTAGAACATGGCGGCGGCTTGCTGTTTGAGTTCGTCGGTCGCGCTCATGAGGGTCTCCTGGTCAGGGTGATACTCAATCCGTCTTCCAACGCCTGATGGAGCAACGCCAACACCGAATCGATTGTGTGCAGATGGTGCGTGTTGTCGTCAAAATTAGCGTGCAGCTTTATGACAGCCTCGTTGGGGCTGTCTTGAATAACAGTGAAGCGCTCAGACGCGCGCAAGATGTCGTTAACATCTTCATCGTCAAAGTCGGGTGGACTGATGTATGCGGACATATTTGCTTCCAATCAAAAGATACCCATTAGTAAAAATGGGATCTTGAGAATGTCAAGCTCACCCAAACAGGTCCATGCTGCGTTCGCGCTCGCGCATTTGTGCGTAGGCTTTGGAAAGCAACAAACGTTGCTCTCCGCTGCGCAACTCGATCTTGTCCGTGCCCACATCATAGTATTCATCTCCACCGGGCAAATGGAACACCGCCACCCCTTGATCAATGGAGTGAAGTTCAATTGGTTGGAAGGTATTGAATCCAATCACTCCAATGGCCGTCTTGTCGTCAAGATTGAAGCGTTCGCGGATACGCTGACAGTGCAGGCCCGTGAGCCACGGGTTGATGATGGGAATGCTTAAATCCATCAAATCGCACACGTCTTGCGAAAGACTCAAGCGTTTGACGGGATCGCCAAATTCAGTCCCTCCCAATATCGAGCGGCCCAATTGATTGCGTACAGAGCCCAATTGACCAAGCAGCACCGCTTGACCGCTCTTACGCATCGCCAACTCAAAGTTCAAACCGGTGAGTTCTTCGTACAACGCCACGGCCTGTCGCAAGACATCGGGGTTGCGATCATGGTTGTACTGTTTCATTGTGCGCGCCGCATCAATGATGATTTGCTTGCGCGTTTCGTTGTCATCGAAAAACCACATGTCCGCCCTCCTCTTTCAAATCAGTTAAAAGGAGGAACGAAAAATGTCAAGGGCGCTTGTATTGCCTCATGTTCGGCGGGTGTTGAACCTGGCGTGGCCCGTGATAAGCGCATGGCAACGATGGAACACAACGCTCGTTAAGCTCCGACTTGCCGCGTTGACTTTGAATGTAACCGCGCAGCGTCCAGGAGCGTTCGCGCAGCGAGATACCTGTTGCGTAGTCCAATGGGGTTTTGCCACTGCTATCGACTTGCTTGATGTCGGCACCCAACGATAATAAAACATCGGCCAAATCGAATTGCTTGTTGATCACGGCCCAATGCAGAGCCGTTTTTCCGTCGCTGTCGTGCCAGTTTAAAACCTTGACTGCATCCATACCGCGAAGTGCGCACCTGTCCAGATTGTTCATCAAATTTCCTTGCTTGACATATACAGCCAATAAAGCAAAGTTCACGCCACCGTCAAGCCCCGCCGATCAGTCTTCCTTTACTTTTCTGGTCAACTTATTCATCACTTCCAGAAGCCGCAGAGAATGACCAAGAAGGGCCATTAACAGCACATGCGCATGCATCTGCTCGTCAAGATCTTCGGTCATCTTTCCATGACCTCGCATGTACTCATCCTTCATCGCAATCATCGCGCCCCATTCATTCTTTTTATGAGAACGCATGCTGCCGAGATACATGTGCCCCTGCCCAACCCAACGCGCTTTCTCTTGCAACACCTGATGATCTTCATACAGGTGCTGGAATGCCGCACAAAATGCCTCTTCAATGTCTTTGTCTGTATGATCCATCACGGGAACCTCCATTCTTCGTCCGAAAAATCCTTATCACTGTGTTGCAGAAGAACAGGTTGGGCTACGGCGGGAACGGCTTCAACATACACCTCGCGCTTGAGTGCAACGGTAGGGACCAACATCTCCCCTGTCGGCAACTCGTAACTGGGCTGGACAGGAATACGTGCGCGCACGCAATTGACCTGCACCCCATCAATACGCCTCGTGTCACCGCGCGGGGATTGCGGGCGTTCAAATCCAGGCATGGCCCAAAACCGGCTCCAAAATTGCGGCATCGAAAGAACATAACGGCCATCGGAGTCGCAGAACTTAACGTACGAGTTATAGACCTCTGATTTCGGCGTAAAATAGTTCTCGTCTGCAACAATACCCACGCCTTCGCGCCACGCGCCCACACTGTCGTTCATGTTGCGAATTGCCTTTTTAAACAACTTCGTCTCTTCTGGCCAATCCTTTTCTTGAAGAAATCCACCGCGCTTCACAATCCGGCGCGCCCCGGCGAGCAGCCAGTCGAGCACAATGTGGGCTTCATCATCCAAAACTCGTTTGGCAAGATCTTTAATGACATCAAAAGATCCATTTGACTGAGTCCATTTCACGACGCACAAGCGGCGATAGACACCGTCTGATGCGTCAGTGACCCGAGGCTCTTTGTTTGAAGAGACAATATGGCACGACGTATTAACGAACTCGACCATATCGCGATACAAGAACTTTGCAGTCAACAAGTCACCCCCGCTCAGCGCCTTAAACGCTTCCTGGTCGATACCGCGTGCGCCGTCCTTTACTTCAGGGGTAAAGATGAGACTGGCATTGACGCAGTTGGCCAGCACTTGGGGCTCACCGCACTTGTCGAGCCAAACTTGAGCAGTGCGATGATGAAATCCGCTCACAATCGATGACATCACGCCCTTTCCGTTGCCACCAGTCCCCACCCACCACCACACCAGTTGGTGGGGACCAGGGAAGAGAGTAAGGGCGCATTGTTCCTGCACCAGCGCACGGATTTCAGGATCCGGCAATGCACTGGCCAGGAAGCGGCCAAACAGAGAGTTCGCTGGGACGGGCATAGGAAGGTGCTGTTTGCCGTAGCCCGTGCTCACTGTCGCGTTGATGCCGAACGTCAGGCCCAGGGATTTGTCAGCAGGGCGCACCATCATTTTGCCCTGCTTGTCCATATGCAGGTAGCCGTTTTTAGTCGCGATTACAAAATTCGACGGATCGAACTTTGGGATCGGATCAAGCATGTTGACTGAAAATTTGAAGCAGTCTGCTGAAGCGGCGTTCGTTGCCTTGTCCGGCATATGCTTGAACAAGAAATTCGAGGCAAGCGATGTCCCGTCAGCCGTAGAGACTGTGTCCCAAAATACGCCGTTCCACTTGTACGCCAGTCCATTGGACTTTGCCCAATCCCCGCACGCACCGCTGTGGATATAATTCACCCAATTCGTTGCAGGCGTGTGTGATGTGACAATATTTGCCTTATTGGCTTTACTGTGTTTGCTCTGAGCGGACGGGCCTTTTTTATTTGGAATTGCAGGTTGCGCCGGGGTTGACACAACAGTATTGTTTGCTACTGTGTTGATAGACATGTTTTTTCTCCTATTGTTTAACCTCTAATTGAACCGTTTGGTAGCAGCCAAGCGGTTTTTTTATGCTTTACTCTTTCGCTCGAACAGCCAGGTCTCACTCACCGCTAAATCCGTGAGCTCGCGAATGTACTCCGACAACGTCATACCGCTGCGCTGCGCCACCTCTTCCAACAGCGCCAGCTTTTCCTGATCGAAGCGCATGGTGCGGTTGACCTTTTGTGGCCGCGCACGACGTCGATACGGCTTTCTTTTTTTCAACATTTTAAATTGCAAAACTTCGCCCATGTGTTTCCTCCAAATTTAGTTATTCATGCATTTGTTGTAATTTATTATTTCTTCTTGTCAAGAGTAATTTGCAACGCAAATTTCCAAACGCAACTGCTGCAAGGCTTTTGACCTGTTTTTGAAATTAAAAAAACATCCAAAAGCCCGTTTTTGCAGATGATTTTTCACTCCTTAAAAAAACACTCCGAAAACCATTGCAGCACTAAGCAAAAACATATTTTTATGCCAATAAAACGCAAGGCAAATTATTGAGTGAGTAGGGCAATGAGTAGGGCTTGAGTAGGGTAAAAAAGCATCCACCCTACTCAGCCAAAACCTTTGCTGCATAAGGCTTTTCTTATATTTGAGTAGGGTGAGTAGAGTAAAACCTCTATAACTTCTATATGAAACAGACTTTTTGCCAAATATGTATTTTTTTGTTGTAAACGTTTTTGAATACCACCCTACTCACTTACTCACCCATTGCAGATCTACTGTCCCAAGGCTTTCCGTGAGTAGGGTGGTTTTGCCGGGGCCCTACTCACTCAATAATTTGCCTTGCGTTTTATTGATTTAATCAAGAAACATCTGAACAAGAACCGATCGTCACATCCATCATTTAAAAAAAACGACCACTGTTTTTGATCATGAAATCCCGAAATGCTGGAACAATCCCGGAGCGATCGGAGTGACGGACTCCGTACATCACCCACTTATCGTCCGGTCGCATGTAAACAGAGAACCTCATCAGGAAATGAGTGCGCCTCTTCCGGATTGTGGGAGCTGGGCTGTCGTGAACTGAAAATGCGTCAATCGCAGCTTTGAAAGCTGCATCGCTTTCCTCCCGCACCACTTTCAATTCAGCCGCAGACATGCCGGCCTCAATTTTACTTCCATAGAAAAATGTGTAAATTCCCATGCATTCCCCCTTGTTTATAGTTTAAATTTTCGCTTTCTCATTCAATATTTTTCATTGCTTTTCAGTCGCGCCTTTCAACTGATTATTCATTTCATCCGGCTCCTCAATGAAACCCAGCGCACAGACCTTCGCGTATTCCTCAGCAAATTCACAAAAGTCCTTTTTGAGTTGTTCGTTGACGGTGCGAGAGCGCTCCTGGCTATCACCAGTCCACTCCAAACACACACCTTTCTCGCTCGTGAAAATACACAAGCATGCGTCGAACAAATTGAAAACATCATTGAAGTCGTATTTTGCGACATCAAACGCCGTCAAGGTTTCAGCAGCAAATGCATTAAGGCGAGAGAGTAGAACGTTCGTAGAACGGCCTTCGCGCACAAAATGCATTTGCACAATCGATTTCGTAACAAGATTCTGAAGATCTTTTTCACGGTCTATTGATGAGGCAAGATCAGATGCGAGTGCTGCGAGCGGCCCAAATCCAATAACAACGAATGCTTCGTGGCCGGGGTTAATGACGTAATCCAACATTGATATTTCCTTTCTATCGCCGCGTCTTGCGGCAAACAAATGTTGCGCTCGGCCTGAAAACTTCGCCACACAAAAAAAGCCCCCAAATTGGGGGCTACAAAGGACTGCAAGGGACAACTAGGGACTGGGGCTTAACGCAGCATTATTTCAATGCTCGTGTCAGGACGTTTCGTTCGTGCGCAGCAATCCGCTCTTGCACCAAATCGCGTTGCTTCCGTTGCTCATCCAACAACAACTGTTGCGCTTCAATCATCAATTCCGTACTGCCCCACTCCCATTCGGTAAGCAAGTCATAGATGCCGTCCACAACCGTGTTGGCGTCCAGTTGGTTGGCGTGGGCCACGATGACCCCGTTCGCCACCTGGAACGCATGGAGATGCACACTGGGCATTACAGGATGTTGGAGCCACGCGTCCACGTCGCTTTTTTTGTAGCGCACGGGCGTGGTGGACCATCCCTCGTCGGTGCGTGCTGGACGCTCCCCAATGGTGGGGGGCGGCAAGCCTTGATTGCGCAGGCGCTGCAACGTCTTCGTGCTGACTTGCATCAACACGGCAGCTTGAGCAGCGGTTAGGTGCAGATCCCCAGGCGCTTGGGCGAGCGCTTGCCGCTGCTGTTCGTCAACCTTCGCCATGGCCGCCTCCAACGTGATTCATCAGTTCGTGCCGCTGGACTAGGGCTGTGTGCAAATCGTCCAAAGCATTCGGTTCCCTCTTGCACATCGAATGTTGCTCGTCGTCATACCGCATGATGTTCATGGAATTCATCAGCTATACGTCCTTGATCTGGATATCAACACCGATTTCCTTGATCTCATCTAAAATGCAACCAAGGCTTCCAATCGTTGCCCCCATCTTCCCCATCAAACTGCTTTTACGTTGAACAGTGAGGGAATTCGAAAAGTTTTCCAGGATCCAGTTCCGGCTTCGACGAATGCCATCACTATCAAGGGCCGCTAATCGCTCATTGATCGGATGAAACAAGCGCCGCAATTCTTGGAAGCGCCTGTGTGCAAATTGGGTATAGGTGGTTTCAGCGGTACGTTGATCCATACGCTTCGCGTCCTCGATCAACCTTTTGAAGTCGCGCACATCGCGGTACAAGACCCTCAATTCTTCTACCGAATGGATGCGCACTTTTCTTTTTTCACCGCGTGCATCTACGAACAACATTCCATCGCTCATTACTCTTCCTCTTCTACGCCTTCCCGCTCCCTCGCCACAAATGAATTACGGCATCCCGCCATTGAGCTTATCGAGATGTATCGTATGGTTGTCCTTAAAGATGCTTCATTTGCGCAATTGGCAGTGCGGCCCTCAAATACAATCAACGAGTAGACAAGATCTTTAGAGGTATGATTTGTCAGCAGATGATCACCTGCGCAAAGCCTGCCCGGCGAGCGCATCGAGCAAACCCGCCTTAGAGTGCTCAGCGCGGCGGGCGTAGTCCTCTTGGCGCAACCCCTCGCGCACGGCCCACGCATCAGCCCTGAGAGACTTGGCGCCCTCCGTGTCTCCGATGGCGTCGAAGACATCAGCCAAGAAGCGCGCATTGACTATGAAGCGGATGCGTGGACCCACCTGTGAGCGCCGGCGACCGGCCTTGGCGACCACCGGCACCATCACCGTTTCAGGTGTTGGGTCGAGTATTTCGGCCAGATCTTCCAAAGGAAGTTGCCAGTGCCCGTCAATCTTTCGCGCCCCTGGGTAACGACCGCGTTGCATGCCTTCACGGATCTTTTGCAACACGCCGCGCGAACTGGAGTCGCGACCGAGCACAACAGCCACCTCTTCCGGGTTCAAGGCATACCGTTTGGGCCAGTCTCGACGCAGGTGTTCCAGTGCTTTTTCGCTCATGTCCAGACAGTAGCAGCGCACCCAGACTGGGGCAAACGACTGGGGCAAAAGTGAGGTGTTCGTGGGTGTCTTCGGGTGTTTTTCGGTGCGGTGACGCAGTCAGCCAACCCCACATAAAGCACGCAAACTACTGAAATATATGGAAATTTGCAAGCTGCCGAAGCCCGCCTCAGAAAAGAGTTGACCTTAGGAGGGGACCGCTCTATCCAGCTGAGCTACGGAGTCAAAAGATGGAGCCCAAGATTACAGGCAAGCGCCGCCGCCAGCCAGCATTTCCGGCCGAGCGGGCGTCGATCGGCATACAAATCCGGTCACCCGGATGCCAATGGCCAAGCGCAAATCGGCCGCTGCTTCCGGACTGCGCCGGGTGCCAATATGCTGTTCCAACACCAAGGTCTCTCGATCAACCAAGCCCAGCCCAGCGTCCGCGCAGTGCCATCACGGGATCAGAAAGCTACATCAATCAGCACGGTATCAACGTAGCTGCCGGCCGGCACAGGCGCCTGGTCCGGATAAACCGCTGCCCTGTAGTTGAATTTTTGCGCACTCGTACCCAAACCGCTGCCAGCGTTCAGATCGGCCGTGTAGCTGCCACGGCGCTCGGCGCCTGCATCACCCCATCGTGCGCTGCCGACTCCTTGGAACAGATCGTAGGCAAGCAGAGTCCCCTCGGCCGAAAGCATATTGCGTTGCCCCTGGCTGGGGCTCCGCCCGCCGCTGAGCCCAACGGTATAGACGCTACCCTTGGTGCAGATCACGCTGATACTTCCATTGACCTCTGCGAACATGGAAGGAAGCGCAGCTGCGCCGAAGTCCAGATCATCGGCGGCGATAGCGCAGTCATTCTGCACCACCAGCTTTATCGCCATTGGCGAGGCTCCACTACCGCTCTCATAGGAAGAACAAACACCCGGACTGGATTGTTGAACGCAGTACTTCCAATCCCAGCTCAACGTTGCGCTATCGATATAAGTGCCTGCAGCAACATTGGCGCCGGCGGCGAGCGTCAGGAATAGCGGGATGGACTTGGGGGAGCTGCCCTGCAGCACACCCAATTCATCGATGACACCCAAAGCGGCGAGGTCAACCATCACTCCTGGAGCCAGCGCCGATGCATTATTCCTGTCCAGCGATGCATGGACCTGGTAGGAGACCCGATCTCCGGCAGGGCCCACCATGCCATTGTCGACGGAGCTGAAACTCACGCGAAAATAGGTAGTCCCCGGCTCCCATGGCTGCGATACATCACCCGAACAATGCATGCCTGCATCACTTGTGGAAGTGCTCTGCACAGCGTCGCGCAGGGTATTGGAGCCAACAGAACCAAAATCTGCCGGCCGGGCGTTCACGACCTCGCAACTTGCCGACACCTCGCTCCCAGCGAAACTCAATACAGACAGCAGTATTACCCGGGGTACCCAGCTCATCGGCACACCACAGGGGCCAGCATCAGCACAGGTGCATCGCCTTGATCAGCAGTGAACGTCGCCACGCAGCTTTCTCCATTGGCCAAGCTCACCCGCAGGTGATTGGCCTCATCCACGCTTTCCAGATACACCAGACCATCCCATCCGACCACGGCTTTCGTCCGGCTTTCCAGGTGCTGGACGCCAGCACCCAATGGCAGCACCGTGCCGCCAGCATCGACAAGCACAACACTGGCGCTACGCGCGCGGATCACCGGGAACTGCAGCAGGTAACCGCTACCAGCACGCACCATCACCCGTTCCTCCACCCGCGCACTGCGGATATCGGCTCCGACATCCATCAGGTCCAACTCGTACTTGCCCGGGTAGTAGGCACTGGCCCATGGCACCAGCAGGTGGCCACTCTTGCCGGTGCGACCGACATCCTGGTTTTCATATCGCACCGGAATACCCGCATGACCCTGCGTACTGACCACCACGAATGCATCGTCGACACGGTTACCGGCGAACACTTGACCATCCATCCACACAGCCGAACCGCTGACATCCGCCCAGCGCGTCATCATTGATCGGCTGCCGTGGGTGCCCGCCTGGACCTGCAGCTGATCGCCGCGCCAGGTCCCGTCGATCTGCCGGTAGTCCTCGGCACCACCGTGTGCATAACCAAGGTTGTAACCAAAGCCGCCATCGGTGGGCACCTGCTGACTTAAGTTCACGCGCTCGAGCAGATCACCACGGATGTCGCGCTCGGTCGACAGCGAGAGCGTGTTGCGCGTCCCCATCGGCACCATCAACTGTGCCATTGCCGACCAGCCTGCTGCCTCCAGGTCCCGGTTAGCCGACATATAGAAACTGAACCCCTTTCGTGACGAGCGGCTCCAGGACAGGTTGAGCAAGCGGCTGCGCGAGTCATCGGCGTTGCGTACATCAAAATAGCCCGCGCCAACGCTGCCCCAGCTCCCCAGTCTAACGCTGGCCGTGGCTTGCTGGCTGCGCCTGGTGGTGCGCAGGGTCTGCGTATTGATCGCGCCAAGATCCGCATAGCCGGACTGTCGCTGCACCTGCTGGAAAGCGACGCTGTATAAGGGATTGTTGTACTGGTAACCGAAGGCCAGCTGTTGCGCCTGCCGGCCGTTGAACCGGCTCTGGCTCAACGCTGCGTTGACGATACCCAGGTTGCCGACGCGAACGTTCGCCCCGGCACCTGCCAAGGACAGTCGTCTGGCCATTTCGGCGTGACTTTCCAGCGTTAGCCAGTCAAACAGACCGTAGCGCAAGGTGCCGCTACCTGCAGCTTTTCCATAACTGAAATTACTGACACCATAATCTTCGCGCACATTGCCGGCTGCCACCGAGAAATCCGCCAAGCCTGGCTGCAATAAGCGGGTACTGACGTAGAACGGCAGCGTCGTCGATACCTGCCGCCCCAATGCATCGGTGGTCACCACCACTGCTTCACCGGCGCCATTGATCAGTGGGATATTGGTCAGCGTATAGGGGCCTGGACTCAACTCCGCGCTTGATGACTTGTAACCGTTGACGAACAGATCCAGCGCCGTAGGCACGGCAACTTCGCCGGAAAACTGCGGCAAAGGATAGGTCACAAGATCCGGGCGCACACTGAAATCGCGCGACAACTGCATGCCACCAAGCCGCACCGAACTGCTCCACGGCAAGGCAGCGGTGATCACGTCACCGGCCTCATAGGTGAGCAGACTGTTCTCATCGGAGTAGCGCCAGGTGGTGTTGTAGCGCCGATAGCCCCCACGCTGCCCACCCTTCGCCCCGCTCACGATCTGTCGGAGCTGCCCGCTGCTGGTCACGCTACCGGCGCCACCAAAAATCCGCAGTTCATTCAAGGCAGCCACATAGCTGCCAGCATCGTCTACATCACTGGCGTATATGTCGTAGTTGAACATCGCCCCCAAGCTGGCCTGCGCAGTCATGCGCGGCGCTGCGGCGCGATAGCTGATGGTCTGCTGCGCCAGCCACGCAGGCGGCACATCAAGCAGCAGGCGCAACATTGCCCGATCGTAGTGCACGCGCAAGCCAGGCACGTCTTCCAACGCGACATCGTCGGCCACCGGTAACGGCAAGCTGATCCCGGCAGCGACCAATGCGGCTGCGCTGGCATGCAGTCGACCGCCGCGTTCTTCAACAACAATCTGCCCACCGGTTGCCACCTGGTTGACCACCAGGTCCAGATGCAGCGGCAGCGGCGCCGCGTCCAGCGCATCAAACGCGGGCAGCGGCAACTCACCCGCCCACGCCGGCATCATCGGTACAACGGTCAATGCCAGCACGTTGGCCCAAAGCCCACACCGCACAGCACGAGACAGCGCTTGGTACCCGAGCGTAGGAAACCGGTAGTCGTTCATCCCGGCTCCCCAACCGGATCAAACGTCGCACAGATGCAACACATCCAATTCAACATCATGCGAACAATCACTCGATGACAAGACGCTGCGGCTGCGCGGCACCGTTGACACGCACCAACAACACCGCAGGACGCCCTTCCGATGCCGGCAGCGGCCAGCGCATGCTTGCGCCAGGCAGCACGTAGCCCATCAAACCTTCCTGAAACACCCGCTGCTTACCTGCCTGTTCCAGCGAGGCCTCGGTCAATCGTGCGTGCACCAGCCCATCGTTGCGGATCTGCAGGTAGGCCTTGCCCTCCACGTTGACCTGTTGCACGCCAAGACGCGGAACAACTTCAGCACCCGTGGCATCGCGCACGCCCTGAGCAGCACCTCCCGCAGACAAGCCCGCTCCGTAAGCGAACAACGGAATGACGTAGCGCATGTTGAAGCGCACGCCCTGGGCAGCAGCTGCATCGACCGGTACGGCTGTCGGAATTTCGTCGATCATCACGCGAAACGCCTGCTGCTGCCCGGCTGGCGTCGGCGCCATGCGGGTAATGCGCACCAGCTGTTTCTGTCCCGGTTCAATCTGCGCAATCTGCGGGATGCCGATCATCTGCCGCTGGTTCTGGTAGTGATCATCAAACTCCTGCTGCGCCCAGGACAGCACCCGAACCTGCAGATTGACCGGGCTCTGACCTTTGTTCTCCAGCCACAACGCAGTGCTCTGCTGGCCGTCCTGCAGCACCGGATCAACCGGCCAGATCAGGACCGAACTTGCTGCGCGGGTTTCGCCGATCGACAGCGCCGCAGCCACGAGCAGACAGGCTGTCGCGATATATCTGAAAAAAAACATTCTTCCCCCGCAACCCGGTTCTTACCAGATCAATTGAACCTGCAATACATCACTGTAAGTGCCGGCAGGTCGCTGCGCTGGCACGTTGAGCTCTGCGTGAATTGGCAGCACCACCGCGCCCGTCTGCCCCAAAGGCACGGGCACCATTTGGTCAACCCCCAACGCCAAGCTTCGGGCGGCGTCAGTGAACAAGCGATAGGCGATGCGTTCACCGCCCCCATCGTGCTGCAACTGACGCCCGTACAATCCGCCGTCGACCTTCATCAACAACGTCAAGCCAGGCGTGCAGTTGAGCTGCACCGTGGAGGTGAAGGAAGTCGCAACGACTCCACTGCTCAGCGCCGACTGCGTTCCGAAATCCAGCGCCCCCCAATTGCCGGGCGCGACCTCGCAGCCGCTGACGATTTCCGCACTCACCTGCATGTCCGCATGGGTACCCGCGCTTGCCTCAGCCGCCAGCGAACACAGCCCGGCCGCAAGCCCGATCCACAGCAAACGCAGGGGTGCGATCAAAAGGACAGCTCGACCGAAACGATGTCCGTATAGACACCAGCAGACAAGCCTGCCTTGCCCACCGCCCTGCCATACAGGTTCACGGTCTGCGCTACGCCGGTACTGGTCGGCAGGGCTATCGTGCCATTGATCACGAAAACCTGGCTGTGACCGGCATCGGTGTAGAAGTCATAGGGCACGAAGTTGCCCGAACCGTCAGCAAGTGCCCGCGTGCCACCGGTCGACGTCCCATCATTGCTCCCTACCCCGACTTTGATCACAGGGATGGTGCCCTTTGAACACAATATCGACATGGCACCACCACCACGCAGTACCTGACTGCCGGCAGTGCTGAAGAGCGAGTCTTGCCTACCGAAGTCCAGGGTGCCAAAGTTCGCCCCCGTTGTTGCGGACGACCCATTTACCTGACAAGCACTGAGCAGCGTCAGCGCTGCGTCGATCTTGCCAGTGACAGTGCCAGCCTGCGCCATCGATGCGAACAGCAAACCACCGGCGAACAACGCGGCACGGACATTCCAGAATTTCATGCAAACTCCCCATTTGATCGGTAATGCAGTCAGCCATCCGCTGCCTGCCATCTGCCCACCCTAGCGAAGGCGCGTAAGAGCAGCCTAGAACGACAGTTCGACCGCTATCGAATCCATATAGGTGCCTGGCGGCAAGCCCGCTACCCCCATGACTCTGCCGTAGAGATTCACCGTCTGTGCCGTGCCGTTGCTACTCCCGAGGTAGAAGGCTCCGTCAATCGGCACAACGTTATCGAAACTCGTATCCACGTACAGGTCATAAGCAACATAATGGCCTGCACCATCGTGCAATGCCCTGCCGCCTGCCGACGCCTGACCGTCATTGCGGCCCGCCCGTATCTTGAGCGCCGGAAAGAATCCTGCCGCACAGCGGATGCTCATGGCGCCACCGCCAGGGTTGAACAGCTGGGTAATGGACTGCTGCATAAGCGTGCTGGCGGTCCCGAAGTTCAACGAACCAAAGTTGAGGTTGGAACTGGCAGCCGATCCGTTGACCTCACATGCAGGCACCAAGGTCAATGAACTGTGTATCTGCCCGCTGACCGTTGGCGCAGCATGACCAGCGGAGCTCAGCAGGAGCCCGCAAAGAACCAGACCCAAGCTGTTCTTCAAATGATGCATCGACCCCTCTTTCATCCGTGTGCCACAAACGTGACTGCATGAAACACTACGGACGTAAGAGAGGGGCTTGCATGAGGCCCAGGCCGCATAGCAGCCACCGGCCCGGAATTATCAGGCGATATCCAGCACCGGGAACGCCTTGACCATGTCGTCCAGCGCCTTGATCTGCGCAAGGAACGGTTCCAGCACGTCCAGCGGCAATGCGCTGGGACCATCGCAGCGCGCGTTGTCCGGATCCGGATGCGCTTCCAGGAACAGGCCGGCGATACCGACTGCCATGCCAGCGCGGGCAAGCTCGACGACCTGGCGACGACGGCCTCCCGAGGCTTCACTGCCGGCGTCACGGCGCTGCAGGCTGTGGGTGACATCGAAGATCGCCGGCAGGCCGCCGGTGGCTTCGATCATCTCGCGGAAACCGAGCATGTCCACCACCAGGTTGTCGTAGCCGAACTGGGCGCCGCGTTCGCACAGGATGATCTGCTCATTGCCGGCTTCACGGATTTTGCTGACGATGTGCTTGATCTGGGTCGGGCTGAGGAACTGCGGCTTCTTGATGTTGACCGCGCGGCCGGTGCGGGCAATGGCCGTGACCAGATCGGTCTGCCGCGCCAGGAAGGCTGGGATCTGCAGCACATCGACCACTTCTGCGACCGGCGCGGCCTGCGCCACTTCATGCACGTCGGTGATCACCGGCACGCCGAAGCGCTGCTTGACCTGCTCGAAGATACGCAGCCCTTCTTCCAGACCGACGCCACGGAAGGAGGTGATCGAGGAGCGGTTGGCTTTGTCGAAGGAAGCCTTGAACACGTACGGGATGCCCAGCTTGCGGGTGACCTCCACGTAGCACTCAGCGGCATAGAGGGTGGAGTCCAGATCCTCCAGCACATTCAGCCCACCAAACAACACGAAGGGCAGCTTGTTGCCAACCACTACCCCGTCCGAAATCGTCACGTTCATCTGTCTATCCTGTTCAAGCCGGGGAAACCCCTATCAAGGGTGGCGAATATGGCCGAAAACGGCCGCCAGTGACAGGGTTTGCGGTCACGGCCGAGGCAACGCCCGCCATCAGCGCAGCCCGTGGAGCCGGCACAGCCTGTCCCACTGGCCAGACCAAGCGGCACGGGGCCAATCGGTTCACTCTGATACTATGTGGTACTCACTCCGTCGCCCCCACCCGCAGTTTCCGACGGCGCCAAAATCACGTTAAGAAACAGGAGTTTGAATGTCTTCCGAGCTGCTCAAGGCCTTGGCTCTGGATGCCACCAACGCTGGCACCTACATGGGCAACGGGGAATGGTCCGCCGCCACCGGCGCGGGCGTCCTCAAGCCGCAGAATCCGACCACCGGCGAAGTGATCGCCGAGGTCCAGGCGACGACCGAGGCTGATTACGAAATCGTCATCACCCGCGCGCAGGAAGCCTACAAGGTATGGCGCACCACCCCGGCACCGCGCCGCGGCGAAGCCGTGCGCCTGTGCGGTGAAGCACTGCGCAAGCACAAGGACGCGCTGGGTTCGCTGGTCGCGCTGGAAATGGGCAAGTCCAAGCCGGAAGGCGACGGTGAAGTGCAGGAGATGATCGACATCGCCGACTTCGCCCTGGGCCAGAGCCGCATGCTGTACGGCTACACCATGCATTCCGAGCGCCCGGGCCACCGCATGTACGAGCAGTACCACCCGCTGGGTCTGGTCGGCATCATCTCGGCCTTCAACTTCCCGGTTGCGGTATGGGCCTGGAATGCGTTCCTGGCCGCCATCTGTGGCGATATCTGCATCTGGAAGCCGTCCAACAAGACCCCGCTGACCGCCATTGCGACGATGAAAATCTGCAATGACGCACTCAAGGACGCTGGCTTCCCGGATCTGTTCTTCCTGATCAACGATGCCGGCACCGCGCTGTCGGAAAAGATGGTCGCCGACCGTCGCGTGCCGCTGATCTCGTTCACCGGTTCCACCCAGGTCGGCCGCGCCGTCAACCAGAAGGTTGCCCAGCGTCTGGGCCGCTGCCTGCTGGAACTGGGCGGCAACAACGCCATCATCATGGACGAGACCGCCGACCAGAAGCTGGCTGTGCCGGGCATCGTGTTCGGCGCCGTCGGCACTGCCGGCCAGCGCTGCACCACCACCCGCCGCCTGATCGTGCATGAATCCATCTACGACAACGTGCTGGCCACGCTGATCAAGGCCTACAAGCAGGTTGAAGGCAAGATCGGCGACCCGACTGACGCTGCCAACCTGATGGGCCCGTTGAACAGCCCGGAAGCCGTGCAGCAGTTCCTCGGCTCCATCGCCAAGGCCAAGGCTGCCGGCGGCACCGTCGAAACCGGCGGCACCGCCATCGACCGCGCTGGCAACTTCGTGTTGCCGGCCATTGTCACCGGCCTGAAGAACAGCGATGAAATCGTCCAGCACGAAACCTTCGCACCGATCCTGTACGTGATGAAGTACAGCAATCTGGACGAAGCCATCGACATGCAGAACGGCGTGCCGCAAGGCCTGTCCTCGTCGATCTTCACCCAGAACCTGAAGACTGCCGAGAAGTTCCTGTCGGCTGCCGGCAGCGACTGCGGCATCGCCAATATCAACATCGGCACCTCCGGTGCCGAGATTGGTGGCGCCTTCGGTGGCGAGAAGGACACCGGCGGTGGCCGTGAGTCCGGCTCGGATGCATGGAAGGTCTATATGCGTCGCCAGACCAACACCATCAACTACTCCGACTCGCTGCCGCTGGCCCAGGGCATCAAGTTCGATCTTTGATCGTGTCTGCCCCGGCTTTGGTCGGGGCGACGGATGGGTGTACAGCTAAAAGCTGCCCTCACCCCAACCCCTCTCCCGCGTGCGGGAGAGGGGCTTTCTATAGCTGAAACGGAGTTCCCGATGAGCATTCCTGCACCCCGCCAGACCAGCAGCTACGCCGTGATCAGCCTGGTCGCCGGCATCCTTGGCTGGACCCTGTTGCCGGCCATCGGCAGCATCTGCGCCATCATCTTCGGCCATATGGCACGTGGTGAAATCCGCCGCAGCAACGGTCAACTGGAAGGCGACGGCCTAGCCGTGGCTGGGCTGGTGCTGGGCTGGCTGGCTACCGCGCTGTGGCTGATCGGCATCATCTGCTTCATTGCCATCCTTGTGTTCTTCGGCGGCTTGGCTGGCCTCGCTGCGATGAACTCCTGAGGCCGGCATGGGGCAGTCCGATTCAACCCAACGTTTCAGCAGCCGGGTAGCGGACTATGTGCGCTACCGCCCGGGCTATCCGTCCACGCTGCTGGAATGGCTGCACCGCGATATTGGCCTGCCCCGCTCCGCCCTGGTCGCCGATATCGGCGCTGGCACCGGCATTTCCAGCGAGCTGTTCCTGGCTGCCGGGCATCCACTGATCGCAGTGGAACCCAATGCCGCCATGCGTGCCGCCGCCGAGCAGTGGCTGCAGCCCAAACATCCGCAATTCCAATCCGTCGCCGGTACCGCCGAGGCCACCCCCCTGACCGACCACAGCGTTGATCTGGTCGCGGCCGCGCAGGCATTCCACTGGTTCGATACCAACGCCGTACGCCGCGAATGGATGCGCATCCTGCGCCCGGGCGGCTTGGCCCTGGTGTACTGGAATTCGCGCCTGCTCGATGCCTCGCCGTTCCTGGCCGGCTACGAGCAACTGCTGCTCGACTACGGCACCGACTACACCGAGGTTGCCGAGCGTTACCAGGACGACCAGACCATGCGCGACTGGTTCGGTGAAGGGTTGCGCGGCCTGGTCCACCTGCCGAATGTGCAGTATCTGGACTACGACGGCCTGCGTGGCCGGCTGCTGTCCTCCTCTTACGCCCCGCAGGCTGGCCACGAACGTCACGTCCCCATGCTGGAAGCCCTGCAGCGTCTATTTGATGCGCATGCGGTCGATGGCAAAGTTGCCTTTGAGTACCAAACCCGCGCCTTTGTCGGCACGCTGAACTGAGCTTATGTATTCCATTGCCCGTCCTTTTTTGTTCACCCTTGATGCCGAGCGCGCGCACGGCCTGGGCCTGTCCGCGCTGGATCTTGCCTGGCGCACCGGCACCACGCCGCTGATTGCCGGCCGCATCAAGCCGCTCCCCACCACGGCGTTCGGCCTGAGCTTCCCCAACCCGGTGGGTCTGGCCGCTGGCCTGGACAAGAACGGCGAGCACATCGAAGCCCTGTTTGCACTGGGCTTCGGCTATGTCGAGATCGGCACCATCACCCCGCGGCCGCAGGCTGGCAGCCCCAAGCCGCGTCTGTTCCGCCTGCCGCGGCACAACGCCATCATCAATCGCATGGGTTTCAACAACCTCGGTGTTGATGCACTGGTGAAGAACGTCGAAGCGGTCAAGCATCGCCCCGGCCCGCTCGGCATCAACATCGGCAAGAACAAGGACACGCCCAACGAGGATGCCCTGTCCGACTACCTGATCTGCATGGAAAAGGTGTATCCGCTGGCTGACTACATCACCGTCAACATCTCCTCGCCCAATACCGCCGGCCTGCGTGAGCTGCAGGAAGAACAGGCATTGCGGCGACTGGTTGCCGGCCTGCGCGAGGCGCAGGAGCAGCTGGCGGCAAAGCACGGCAAACGCGTGCCGATGCTGGTCAAGGTGGCACCGGACTTGAGCGATCGCGACATCGATGCCGCCGCGCGCGTGCTTGGCGAACTGGGCGTGGATGGCGTGATCGCCACCAACACCACCATCGGCCGGCCCACGGTCGAAGCTGATCCGCTGTCCAAGGAAATCGGCGGCCTGTCCGGCGCACCGCTGCTGGGCCAATCCACTCTGGTACTGCGCCGCCTGCGCGCGCGCCTGCCCGAGTCGGTGCCCTTGATCGGTGTTGGCGGCATCAGTTCCGGCGCCGACGCCGTTGCAAAGATGGCCGCAGGTGCAGCGCTGGTGCAGTGCTATAGCGGGCTGATCTTCCAGGGCCCAAGCCTGATCGGCGACTGCGTGAATGCCATCCGTCGCCGTCGCGAGTCCCCGTCGGGAGGCGCCGTCGCACCGCTATGACGAATGCCGCCCCTGCTTGGTCGCTGACCGAGAACGCTCCACTGCGTCACCTCAACACCTTCCATGTCGACGCCCATGCACCACGCATGCTGCGTATCGCCGATCCCATCGCCCTGCCTGAAGCGCTGGCCGCCATCGGCGAGGCAGACCTGCTGGTGCTTGGCAGCGGCAGCAATGTGCTGCTGGCTGCCGATCCTGAAGATGTGGTACTGGTGTTCGACAACCGCGAGATCAGCGCACTGGAACACCGCGCTGATCACACCATCGTCCGCGCGGGCGCTGGCGTGATCTGGCACGAACTGGTGATGTGGTCCTTGAACGAAGGCCTGTCCGGGCTGGAGAACCTGGCACTGATCCCCGGCACCGTCGGCGCCGCGCCAATCCAAAACATCGGCGCCTATGGCGTCCAAGTCGGTGAGTTCATCCAGATCGTCGAGGCCTGGGACCGGCAGGAACAGGCCTGGGTGCGACTGGACCAGGAAGCCTGCCGCTTCGGCTACCGCGACAGTCTGTTCAAACACGATGCTGATCGCTACCTGATCACCGCCGTGGAGTTCCGCCTGCCGCTGCTGCACGAGCTGCAGCTGGACTACGCCGGCATCCGCGAGGAGCTGCAGGCGATGGGAATTGAATTCCCGGTCTCGGCCGACGTCGCCAATGCGGTCACCGCCATCCGTCGACGCAAGCTGCCTGACCCGGATGTACTCGGCAATGCCGGCAGCTTCTTCAAGAATCCGATCCTGCCGCTGGAGCAGATCAACGTGCTGCTGCAGCACTATCCGGAACTGCCGGTGTTCCCGGGCAGCGACGACAGCAACCGCAAGGTATCGGCAGCGTGGATGATCGAGAAAGCCGGCTTCAAGGGCCAACGCGACGGTGACGCCGGGGTTTCGCCCAATCACGCCCTGGTATTGGTCAACCACGGCAATGCCAGCGGCGCCGAGTTGCTGGCATTTGCCCGGCGCGTGTCGGCAGCGGTACTGGAAACCTTCGGCGTGCCGATTGAACCCGAGCCCAGGTTGGTCGGCGCCCGCTGGTGAACACTGCCCTGGCTGCACCCCGCTCCACCGCAATGCGCGCTGCCCTGCTGATGTTCGGCAGCGCCATGGCCTTCGGCCTGATGGCCATCGCCATCCGTCTGGCAACCGCCTACGTTCCCACCCAGGAAGTGGCGTTCTTCCGCAACAGTTTCGGCCTGCTGGCGCTGCTGCCAATGTTGCTGCGGCCCGGCCATGCGTCATTGCGTACCCAGCAGATGCCGCGCTACTTCCTGCGCAGTGCAATTGGCCTGGCCTCGATGCTGTGCGGCTTCTGGGCCATCGGCCACCTGCCGCTGTCGCAGGCCATCTCCCTGTCCTACTCCACGCCCTTGTTCGTCACCATCGCTGCCGTGCTGTGGCTGGGTGAGAAGGTTCGCTTCCGCCGCTGGGCCGCGGTGATCGTCGGCTTCATCGGCGTGCTGGTGATCGTGCGCCCTGGCGCGCACAGCTTTGAACTTGGCAGCCTGATCGCAGTCATGGCCGCAGTGCTCAGCGCGCTGGTCGCGATCCAGATCAAACAGCTCACCGGCGTCGACAGCCCGGATACCGTGGTGTTCTACACCTATGTGTTCTGGGTGCCACTGTCGTTGATCCCGGCATTGTTCGTCTGGGTCTGGCCAACCGGCATCGCCTGGCTGTGGCTGGTGGCTACCGGCGTCATGGGCACGCTCGGCCAGCTGCTATGGACCCGCGCACTCAAGCTGGGCGAAGTCTCCGCGCTCACCCCGATCAGCTTCACCCAGCTGCCCTTGGTGGTGGTGATGGGCTGGCTGTTGTTCGGTGAAACGCTGGACCGCTGGACGGTAATCGGCGCCCTGATCATCCTCGGCGCCAACGCCTATATCGCCCACCGCGAAGCAGTGTTGGCCCGACGTAGTCAGAGTCTGCAGAACGCGCGAGCGGGCGACACGCCGGCTTGACCGGAACTCAACCGGCATCAGCCTTGCAGCAGCATCACCAGCAAGGGCGCGACAGCCACATTCAACACACCGGCCATCACCATCACCAGCCCCGCGATTGCGCCCTCGCTCTCGCCCAGCTCGCGCGCCTTGGCCACGCCCATGCCATGCGCGCCCATGCCAAACAACGCGCCACGCGCCATCGCGCTGCGCACCGGCAGCAACTTGAGCAACAGCTGCCCGCACAGCGAACCACAGACGCCGGTAATGATCACGAATACCGCGGTCAGCTCGGGGATACCACCAATCCGCCCGGATACGTCCATCGCGAACGGCGTGGTTACCGAGCGCGGCGCCAAGCTCAAGCGCAGTTCCGGCGATAGATGCAGGGCGGTGGCCATCAACCACGCAGCGACAATCGCAACGCCGCTGCCGACCAGCACACCAGCACCCAACACTTTCCAGTGCCGCGCGATCAACGCCCGCTGCTGGTAGATGGGCACCGCAAACGCCACGGTCGCCGGCCCCAGCATCGCCACCAGCCAATGCGTGCCACGCAGATAGTCGTGATAGTTGGCGTGCAACAACAAAGCCAGGCCCAGCAAGACCAGCGGCGCAGTGATCAAGGGTGACGCCCAGGCGTAGCCGCTACGCAGATACAGCTTCTTGGCCAGCAGGTAGACCGCCACCGTCAGCACGGCCCAGAACATCGGCCACAACCACTGCGCCGGCTGCTGCATCAGCATCTCAACGCTCATGACCTTGGCTCCAGCGCAGCAGCAGCTCGACGGTCACCGCCGTGCTTGCCATGACCAACAAGGTGCCGACCACCACCACCAACAACAGCTTCAGGCCGAGCCAACCAAACATCTGCCGGTTGTCGAGCAGGATCATCGCCGCCGGCACGAAGAACAACAGCATTTCCGCCAGCAACCAGCGCGCACCACGCGTGAACGAGCGCGGTGACAACCAACGCATGGCGAAGGCCAGCAACAGCAACAACAAGCCAACGATGCCAGCTGGCACGGGCACAGCCAGCCGCTGCATCAACATCTCAGCCAGCAAGCAGATCACCACCAGAACGCCGATCTGCAAACAGACGCTGCGGCGCAACCCACGTCGCAGGCCCAGTTGGCCGCGGCGCAAAGACGACATCAAGGTTTCCATTCCCCCTATGTACGCCGGGCTGATCTATAAATAAAATGAATTCATTGCATCCAATGGATTCCATTTAAGAATGGATATCAGGCAGCTACGCATGCTGGTGGAAGTAGTCCGCCATGACGGCTTTTCAGCGGCCGCCGAGGCAGTGTTCGCGACCCAGCCAACCATCAGCAAGGCGATCCGCCAGCTGGAGGACGAACTTGGTGAAGTGCTGCTGCAGCGCTCCCGCAATGGTGTGCGGCTGACCCCGGCCGGGCAGATCGTCTATCGGCGCGCCTTGGCCCTGCTCGGCGAGCGCGAAGACATGCTGCGGGAACTGGAAGAACTGCGCGATCTGCAACGCGGCGAGCTGCACCTGGGCCTGGCCTCGCTCGGCAGCGACATCCTGTTCGCGCCGGTATTTGCCCGTTTCCGCCAGCTCTACCCGCAGATCGAGCTGCGCGTACTCGAACGTGGCAGCGAGGCACTTGAGGAAAGCCTGCGTGCAGGTGAAATCGAGCTGGCCGCCAGTCTGCTGCCGGTCGCCGATGATCTGGACTGGCAACCGGTCCGCACCGAGCCGCTGGTAGCGCTGCTGCCCCGTCAGCATCCATTGGCCGGTTCGGTCAGCCTGCAGCTGCAGGACCTGGCCGACGTCCCCTTTGTGTTGTTCGAGAAGGGCTTCCTGCTGAACCGCCACATCATCCAGGCCTGCCTGGCCCGTGGCTTTAGCCCACGCGAAGTCACCCGCAGTGGGCAACCGGACTTCATCGTCGCGCTGGTCGCAGCCGGCTTGGGCGTGGCCCTGCTGCCGCGTATGATTGCCAACGCACGCCCACGTGCGGATGTCGTGCTCGTGCCGCTGGATGAGCCGGAACTGGACTGGAAAATGGTCCTGGCCTGGCGTCGCGGCGGCTATCTGTCCGCCGCGGCGCAGGCTTGGCTGCGGCTGGTGGAAGCGCAGCACAACCAAGCCGATTGAGCCTCAAGCCGTCGACATCTTCCGCGGCCCCTGCAAGCGCTGCGCCACCTGCGCAGCGTCGACCGCCCGGTCGTACAGGAAGCCCTGGCCAATCCGATAACCAGCCTCGATCAGGATCTGCCGTTGGCTGGCGTTCTCCACCCCCTCGGCGACCAGATCCAGGCGCAGGCTCGGCCCAAGCTTGCCGACCGCTTCGACTATCGCGCGGATCGATGGCTCATCCACCATGCGCGCGACGAAACTGCGATCGATCTTGAGTACATCAATCGGGTAGTCGCGCAGGTGTGCCAATGAGGAATGCCCGGTACCAAAATCGTCCAGTGCGATGCGCATGCCGGCGTCTTTCAACAAGCCCAATGCACGGGCTACAAATGCGGAGCCGCGGTCGGTCAGCACCTGCTCGGTGACCTCCAACTCGATCAACACCGGGTCAACATCGAAGCGCTGCAACTTCTCCAGCAGGATTTCGGCAAAGTCGTCACGGAGAAACTCCACCGGTGCTGCATTGATCGCGATTGGCGGCACCTCCAGGCCCTGCGCCTGCCAGGCACAGATATCGGCCAATACCTGCAGATGCATGGACTCTGCCAGCCGTGAGGCCAGGTCGTAGTCGCGAAAGGCTTCGTCGAGCTGGCAGTCCTCGCCCATGCGCTTGTCTTCTGCACATGGCCAACGCAACAGCGCTTCGTATCCCACCACGCGACCGTCCTGCAGATTCACCTTCGGCTGGTAGTGCGGCACCACGCCACCATCGCGCACCAATTGTCGCGCCATCAGTCGTTGGTTCGCCGCCAGCTCGGCAATGGCCATCAACCGACGGCTGTACAAACGCACACCCCCGCGTCCATTGGCCTTGAGATCATTCAATGCGGTATCGGCGGCTTTCAACAGCTCCGCCGGATCACAGGCATCGCGTGGATACATGGCGCAGCCAATACTCATCCCGGTGTTGATCACCTGCCCGGCATAGGTCACCGAGCTTTCCGCCAACAAACTGATGCCTTCGGCGACCTGCAGCAATTCGGCCTCACCGACAATGTCCTCCAGCACCACCGCGAACTCATCGCCGCCCAGACGCGTGACCAGGGTAGTGTCGGAAACATACGCGGCCACCCGCTTGGCCAGCACCCGCAGCAGATGATCGCCAGCCGAATGCCCCAGCGTGTCGTTGACATGCTTGAAATGGTCCAGATCGATGATCATCAATCCCAGGGTGCCACTGCACTCGCGCTGACGTTGCAAGCTGAGCCGCAGTCTGCGATTGAACGAGCGCCGATTTGGCAAGCCGGTCAATTCATCGATTTCGCAGGCGATACGCAGTCGCCGTTCTGCATGCTGCTGCCGACTGACATCACGCGAGACGCACAGGATGCCGTTCACCAGCCCTTGCTCGTCAAACATCGGGGTGAGGACGTTGTCCCAGAACTGCGTAGGCGCGCCCTCGCTGCCCGTCTGGCCAGCAAAGCGCGCCGCTCGCCCGCTTGCGGCCTGCGTCAACGCGCGCCGTCCTTTGTTGCGAAAAGCAGCAGGCAATAGATCGGTCCATTGCATTCCGAATGTGCGCTCGTCCTGCGGCAGCCCGAACGCCACGCAGCCCGATCGATTCATATGCCGCACCGAGCCATCGGTGTTTATCACCTGGATGCAGTCCATGCTGGCATCCAGCATACGATCCTGCAGATCCAGACTCTGTTCCAGAGAATGACGCAGACGACGCCTGGCGCTGATATCCGTCATCGTTACCGCCTGCAACGGAACCTCCGCAGCGGGGCTCCCCAGCCGCACCTCGAACCAATGTTCGATGCCAGCTTCGTCATGCAGACGGCATTCAAATGCAGGCGCATGCCCATGCAGCAGGAACTCACGCCAGCCCGCTATCGCCAGCGCACGCTCATCGGCATGCACACGCTCAAGCCAATCACGTGAACTGCCCAGCGCTGCATCACTGCCGAAGAACTCACGCCAGCGCAGATTTGCCTGCACAGGCACGCCATCGTGAACCATCGCAGCCATCTGCGGCAGCGCATCCAACACTGCCTGCAATTGCACATATAGATCCGCCAATCGCGCCCTCCCTGGTGACGGCCCAACAGCCTCGTCCCAAAGCATTGCACTTCCCCTTATGCATTGCCTCCACCCATCACGCAGCAACATCATGCAGTACAGCGGGCATCACTGAAGTGAAAACGGTGTGTACACCGTGACGAAGGAAATCGATTACACCGAAGTGACACATCGCAATGGCGTCCAACATCCGGTGGCGCACAGATACGCAAGCGCGCTTCCGCTGACGGAGATCACAATCCAGCGCAATGCAGCCCGAGCAGGGAAAGGAGAGCTTGCAATCGCACAGGTAGCGCGCAACGCAGCGCCCAACCACAACATAGCGGATTGACTCGCTTCCGAGCCATACCTCCATTCCAGGATCCGCACCCTGCAATACCTATTCATCTCCAACCAGGGCAGCACGGCGCTCAAGTCTGCTTCACGATTTCCTGCGTGCCTGAACCTGAATGCTTTGCCGTACCCCCACGATCAACACTGGCATTCGAAAGCATTCCAAGGGCGAATCAGAAAGTGATCAGCGCAAATTCCCCGCAGCATCATCACTTATCGCCGCCCACGCTCTGGGGAATACCTACAGCCTGGATCAGCCGAGCGACATAACATTTCCGGCTCGACTCGAAGCTTCAAGGCATATCAGCACCATCAATCACAAACATTCAATGCACGGCCGGGGTATCCACCGTTACTTTCGCTGGCAACTCCGAGCCAGGCATACGACCCCTCCCTGTCACAGCGAGACACTACGCAAGCGCACGAGGCCAACATTCGAATTGCCTGGCATTTGCGCTGAACAGCATGCACCACGCAAACCCAACTCCATCATGAGTTGACGATCAGCTCCGCGCAGCCGCTATTCAACTTGCTGTCATTCTGGCGAAAAAAGTCATTTCATCGCAAACCAGCGCGATAGCGCAGGTAACGCCTTGCGCCGATCCGGCAACAGCGGGGTGGCCACCGACACCGGCCTTTTGCTTCACCACATAGTTGTTTCACCACCGCGCTTGCTCGCAACACCTGGAGTGAGTTTCTCCCAACCACTCATGCAGAACATCGCATGACCCAACCACAGCGCCTGCGTCGCCTACGTGCGGGTACCGCCAGCACCGCATGGCAATCCTCGTTGCACGTCCATCTGCACAACCATCAACCGCGCTGCAGGCATCGCCGCAGTCAAACAACACTACGGTGCAAACGCACAAACAGTGTTGACGTCCCTCACAACGAACAGGAAAAAAAATGAACTTCATCAACACAAAACCCGCCAAGACCGTTGCATTGGCGCTTGCACTGTCCTGCCTGATTGCGCCTGCAGCGCAAGCAGCATCGGGCTCGATCACCTTCAAGGGCGAGATCGTCCAATCCACCTGCGACGTAACCACGGCCAGCGTCGACCAGACCGTCACCATCGGCACCTTCCCGACCACCCTGTTCAAGGAAGCTGGCGATGTCTCCGCGCCCAAGAGCTTCAATATCGACATGGAAAACTGCGAAGCAGGCACCTACACGCTGCGCTTTGACGGCACCACGCCAGCCGGCCATCCGGAACTGCTTGCGGTGAGCAAGGCAACGGGCGTTGGCATTGAGATCCTGGACCACAACGACAAGGTTTTCCCGATCAATCAGGATCTGGTGGACCCGGCGCTGGTCACCGTTGCCGCCACCGGCAAGGCAACCGTCAATCTGAAGGCGCGCTACAAGTCCTTCGAGAAGGACGTCGGTGCCGGCATCGCCGACGCGAACTCGACGTTCTCCATCGAGTACCGCTGATGCTGTCCGCGGGGCTGACTGCGCGTTGTCGTTGGCGGCCCCGCGGCTTGTCCGCGTGAGCGCTCGCCCATCACCGAACCACAATGCAGGCCCAATGACTTTCATGCACGCCTTCAACTGCCCGCCGATGAACTGGTGCATCGCCCTGGCCATGCTGCTTTGCCTGTCCTCACCCCATGCTGCCCAGGCAGCGGTACAAGTGCAGACCACGCGCGTTATCTATGATGCAAAGTCCGCGTCTGCCGCGATGACCCTTTCCAACAAAAGCAGTCTTCCTTACATGGTCCAGACCTGGCTGGACGATGGAGACGACTCAGCAGTCCCCAAGGACCTGCCAATGGTCATCACGCCACCGCTGATGCAGCTGGCACCAGGCGAACAGGCGGTCGTCCGAACGATCTACGCTGGCAGTGGGCTTCCAGACGACAAGGAGTCACTGTTGTGGATCAATGTGCAGGAGATTCCGCCCACTGCGGAAGCAGACAACGTTCTGCAGGTTGCTATCCGTACCCGCATCAAGCTGTTCTATCGCCCGCTTGGCCTCGACCAGACGCTGGACGAGGCGGCGCGCAGCTTGCAGTGGCGCATCGACGGTGAACGTTTGGAGGTCCGCAACAACAGCACGCTCCACATCACCTTTTCGCATCTGCAAGGAAAGCCTACCGCAGGCATCGGCAACGATATCGATCTGGACATGATTGCGCCCGGCCAGACGCTCTCGGTCCCGCTATCCAAGCTCAATCTTGGCGACGCCCAGTCGTTGCGCTTTGGCTATATCAACGACTACGGCGGCATCAGCGATGTCAACGATGTGCCATTCCGGTCCTGAGCAAAACTCCGATCAACTTCGCGATTTCCTTCATGCTTCGCAGAATCCGTGTAACGCCGCTGCGGGCAAGTGCTGCCCCTCGCTTGGCACCACTGGCGGTTGCCCTCAACGCATTCGGCATCGGCAGCGCAGTTGCTGCAGCAAACTTCAATATGGATTTTCTGCGCGCCGGCACCAGCCACGGTGATGTCGTCGCGCTATCCAGCCCAGGTGCTATTCTGCCTGGCACCTATCCGTTCGCCATCTATCTCAATGGCAACGAGGTGGCTCGCGAGGAAATCGTGTTTACGGTATCCCCGCCCGGCCAGACCGAGCCCTGCCTTTCGCGCAGCCGCCTCCAGCAGTGGGGCATCCGCCTGGAGGATGTGGAGACTGGTGCAGGTGATGCATCTGACTGCCTTGTACTCGCCCGTTCCATTCCTGAAGCTCGTGTCAGCTACAACGGCAACCAGCAGCGTCTCGATTTACGCGTTCCACAGGTGCACCTGCGAAACCTGCCGCGCGGCCATATTCCAAAGGCGTTGCGCGACCAGGGCGTCAGCGCACTATTGGTCGACTATGCGCTCAACGGTGCGCACAACGACCACGAGCGACAGCGCCGCGACGACTATTTTTTTGCATCGATCAACAGCACGCTCAACGCAGGCATGTGGCGCTTTCGCCACACTGCCAGTGGCAATCGTTCAAACAGTGACAGGGGCACGCACTGGGCAACACAGGGCTTCCGTGCAGAGACCGATCTGGGCTCTGCGCACAGCAGATTGACGCTTGGCGATACCTATACCGCATACGGAGTCTTTGACAGCGTCCGTTTTCGCGGCGTGCAGATCTCCAACGACGACGAAATGCTGCCCTACAGCCAGCGCAGCTATGCCCCCGTGGTGCGCGGCATTGCCGCCAGCAACGCACGCGTGGAGATCCGCCAGGATGGAAGCATCATCTATGCATTGAACGTGGCCCCGGGTGCCTTCCAGATCGACGATATCGTACCCAATCGTCTGAGCGGCGAACTGGATATTTCCATTGTCGAGGCCGATGGTTCGCTGCAACGCTACAAGCAGTCCTTCTCCGCGGTCGAAACCATGCTGCGACCGGGGCTGGTGCATTACGAATTCAGCGGCGGCGAACTGCGTAACGGCTACGACCGCTACCAACCGCACTTTGTGCAGGCCACCGCAGCACGCGGCCTGGCATCGGACACTACGCCTTATGCCGGCCTGCTGTTGTCCACCAACTACAGCGCTTTGGCGGTTGGCGCAGCCCAAAGCCTGGGCAAGTTTGGTTCGGCCTCTATCGATGTCATCCACGCCCGCACCCGGCTTGCCCAGGGCGAGGTCAGCAACGGCCAGAGCTACCGTTTCCTGTATTCAAAGTCACTGAATGCACATGGCACCGAGTTCCGCCTGGTCGGTCATCGCTACTCCACCTCCGGCTACTACGACTTCAGCGATGCTTCCGCCGAGCGGGCGCAATGGCGCCACGGCTACTACGAGACCCGCTACGACGACCTGGTCGAGCCTTCCGATCACGCAGCGCCATGGACGCAACCGCAGCAGCATCTGATCCAAAGTCAGCGCTACCACAACAAACGCAACCGTCTGGAAATCGCACTGAACCAGCGCATATCCGACGACTACTCGCTCAATGCCAGCTACAACAACCAGAATTACTGGGGTGCCAATGAACGAGAACGCGAGCTGCAACTGGGTTTGAATGGACGCATTGGCGCGGTGAGCTTCGGCACGTTCTTCAGGCATAGCCAAGGGCGCTATAGCCGCGCCGACCGTTCACTCGGCCTCACCCTTTCACTCCCGCTTGATGGTTTTGGACTGCGCCGTAGCAGCAGCTCTGCTTCCTACAGCCACTCACGCAATAGCGGCGCAAGCTACCAGTCCGGGATAAATGGCTCCCTGCTGGATGGCGACCGGTTGGGATACGGCGTAAACATCGGTAAATCCGATGCCGGCAAGACCGGTTCTGCCAACCTGCGTTACATGGGAAGCAAGGGCGTCGCCACGATCGGCGGCACGCTTGCGGACAGCTACTCCCAGATCAACTGGGGGGTACGCGGCGGCTGGGTCCTGCACCGCAATGGCCTCACCTTCGCGCAGTCGTTGCACCGTACCAATGTGCTGGTGCATGCACAGGATGGCGCAGGCCTCGGCCTGGAGAATCAGTCCGGTGTGCGGCTGGACCGGCGCGGCTATGGTCTGGTCAGCGGTGTCAGCGCCTATCGCAATAACAGGGTGGCCCTGCGCACCGATGATCTGGGCGCCGACATCGATGCCAGCAGGACTTCCAGAAACATAGTTCCAACCCGCGGTGCATTGACGCGGGTGGACTTTGAAACCCGTCGTGGCATCAGCCTGATGATCCACCCCATCCTGGTCGAGGACATCCGCGTTCCCCTCGGCGCCACGGTGTTCGACAACGATGGCCTGAGCCGTGGTGTCGCCGGCCCCAATGGCGAGATCTTCGTCAGCGGCGTACACCTGGGCGACCGGCTTTCCGTCCGCTGGGGCACGAAACCTGATCAGCGCTGCGAAATGCGCCTGGAGCAGACCCAGGCAAATCCTTCCAACATGACCTTGCCCGGCTACCGGAGCATCTCCTTGCGCTGCGCTCCACCAGGCCAATCACAATGAAACTCACGATGAAGAAAGCGCTACTCAAGGGATTTTCAGTATTGATGCTTCTGCTGGTGCTGCCAAACGCAGCCTGGGCCCTGTCCTGCAAGGAAGCCATGACACAGTCGGTCAACCAGGTCATCCCACTGCTAGACGAGATCGTGATTTCCAAGGGTGACGCAGTTCGTGGCCGGCTGCTATGGCGATCGGACGAATACACCGTGAGTTTCCGCTGTGTGGATGCGCAAGGTGCGCCGCAAGGAGAAGACGCATTCTTCTACTGGGACCCGGACAGAACTGTTGCGCAGATCCATCCCTCGATCGAGGTTGGCGTGACCATCAAGCACGTCGACCACAACATCGACGGGGGCGACCCCAGAATGCTGGCAGGCAGAGGAACCGTCCCGCCAGCCAACCGCCCGAACTGCAAGATGTATTGGAACAACGCCAGAGCAAAGCGATGTGCAACCTCGATGGTGTTGAACGTCACCTTCTCCATCTACATCAAGGCGACAGGCAGCCCGCCACCCCAGAATGGACAGATCAACAACTGGGGGGTCTACGATCTATTCCAGGTGGATGGCGAAGGTGGCCTGAACACCATACCCAATTCGAACTTCCGCGCAGGTGTTTCTGGACTTGGGCAGATCCACTTCATCGCCTGCAATCCAAACATCACGATCATCGGAAATTCGGGAAGTACGGTGAACTTTGGCCGCATCCCGGTTGCGGACATCAACAAAGGCAAGATCCAGTCCCAGGTCCCCTTCCAAATCCAAGTCGATATGACCCAGCCCGGCGCGGGCAATGAATGCAGCAATCGTATGCTGGTCGCCTCGATCAGCACCCTCAACATCGTCAAGGACGGCAGCGTCATCGTGCCGAAGCTCAACGGCGGCTTCGGCATAGCGATATCGCAGGCAGATACACCGGGGCAC
Source organism: Stenotrophomonas sp. STEN020 (assembly GCF_056760195.1). Lineage (NCBI taxonomy): Bacteria > Pseudomonadati > Pseudomonadota > Gammaproteobacteria > Lysobacterales > Lysobacteraceae > Stenotrophomonas > Stenotrophomonas sp. STEN020. The sequence continues at coordinate 4,471 of NZ_JBRREI010000008.1, read as the reverse complement.
TTCATTCAGTTCAAGAAATCCATTCCACTAGGCCCTGTAAACAACACGCTGATGAACTACGACTTCCTCGCCTCGCTGATCTGGACTGATGACACCGCAAAGCTTGGCCCGTTCTCGGCAACGGCGACGGTCAATGTAACGTTCCGCTGAGCCCATGCTGGAAGAGCCCAGTGCGCCGACGCGAACAGGGCAGCGACTGCTGTTGACGTGGCCCTTCTACGTTGTCCCGCACTGAGATAGCACGGAAGCAATCAACTGGCGGCTCGCGGGCTGCGTTTTGCGACCTTCAACCTGGCTGCTTCCTGCTTCAGCCGACCAGCAGCGGCAGCCTTGAGCAAGCGCTGGAAAGTCGGGCATTCAACGTGATTCACCGCTGGGCATGCGGCCGCATGGCGCAGACCTGCACTCATCGCCTGCAAGCGCTTGACGGTCGCATCCATGTCGTCGGCCTTGGCCAGCAGCAGCGCCCGATCCACGCGTGGCGCCCCTTGCGGCGACAGCATGGCCTGGATTTCATCAAGCGACAGCCCGCCGGCCTGACCCAGGGCGATAACGCCCAATTGATCAAGCACGTCAGCCGCAAAATGGCGCCGGCCGCCGGCGCCACGACTGGCCACGATCAAGCCCTTGTTTACGTAAAAACGCAGCGTGGACGACGGCAGCCCCGTTCGTCTGGCGACCTCGGCGATGTCCATGACAGCCCCTTGACTTGAAGTTGACTTCAACTTTTACCATGCCGGTGTCGCTGGCTGCATCGACTACAAAGGAACGGACATGACGTGGGTGGATTTGACGAAAGTGGCACTGGTTGGGATTGGAGCGACAGCGGTGATGGATGCATGGACCCAGTTCCTCAAGCGATTGGGCATTCCCACGCTCGACTTCGCATTGCTCGGCCGTTGGGCAGGACACCTGGGCGGCGGCAGGTTCGCACATGCCAGCATCAGGCAGGCCGCCGCAGTGCCGGGCGAGAAGCTGCTTGGCTGGCTGATCCACTACGCCGTTGGCATCTCATTCGCGGCGCTGTTGGTGGCAGTTGAAGGCTGGTCCTGGTTGCACCATCCCACCCTGCTGCCAGCCCTGGCCGTTGGCGCGGCAACCGTGGCAGCACCGCTGTTGGTCATGCAACCCGCAATGGGTGCGGGGTTCATGGCATTGAAGACGCCAACACCGTTGAAGAACTGCCTGCGCAGCTTGGCTACACATACAGTGTTCGGCTTGGGGCTCTATCTTTCGGCTACGCTGATTGTGTTCTGTGAGGCTTGATATGACGACAAACCAAATCCGATTTCGCGACGGCGCAGCCTATGAGCGCTATATGGGCGTGTGGAGCCAGCTTGCCGGCGAGGTATTTCTCGATTGGCTTGACCCAGCTCCCGATCAGCAATGGTTGGACGTCGGCTGCGGCAATGGCGCATTCACCGAGATGATCTCCGAACGCTACGCACCGGCCTCGATGCATGGTGTGGATCCATCCCGCGAGCAGCTCGCCTATGCGCAAGCCCAACCAGCGCTGCAGGCAGCGGTGTTTGAGCAAGGTGATGCGATGACCCTGCCCTACCCGGCTTCTGCCTTCGATATCGCCGTGATGCCGCTGGTGATTTTCTTTGTCCCGGAACCCGCTCGCGGCGTGGCTGAAATGGCACGCGTGGTTCGCCCGGGCGGCAGCGTCGCCGCATACGCCTGGGACATGCCGGGTGGCGGATTCCCCTATGAGATATTGCTGGCGGAGATGCGCGGACTTGGCCATACCGTTCCGGCGCCGCCCAGTCCTGAAGCTTCGCGGATCGAGGTATTGCGGCAGTTGTGGAGCAACGCGGGCCTGGAGGCGATTGAAACCCGGGAAATCGAGGTGTCCCGTACCTTCGCCGATTTCGAGGATTTCTGGTCCACGGCGCTCGGTGCGCCGAGCGTCGGTTCGACGCTCGCGGCTATGGCCGCTGAGGAACGCGTCTTGCTGAAGGACAGGATCAGCGCTCGCCTAGCGGTGGACGCCGAAGGGCGCATCCGCTGTCACGCGCGCGCCAATGCAGTGAATGGTCGTGTGCCGAATCAGACTCGCCCAGAGTGACGCAAATTCCCGCATTGCGCTCAATGCAGCTGTCTTCAGGTGATATACCGGCAAGGTGCTTGCCTGTGGGAGTGGCGTAAGCCGCGAAGCTGACGCTGTTCGATCTCGCCGGGCACCGGTGCCATCTGATGATCTACGTGCTTCGCGGCTGACGCCGCTCCTACAAAAGAAAAATCCGATGCCAAAGGTCTGGCATCGGATTCCAGGGTGCTCAGTGAACAGTACCGCGCACTTCTCGCGCAACTGGCTTGTTATCGCCAGTTGCTACCGCATCGTGCCAGACACTCGATCACTCCCACTCGATCATCAACAAGCCACGCAAGTCCGCGTGGTTAAAGGGTTTGGCTTTGATCGACATAGGCCCATACCGCCGCTTTTACCGTCAGGGAAACACGCCCTTTCCTGGCGCGGGTTTGCGCGGCATCGGCTCATCATCAATCAGCTTTAATCATACCGAACAAGGGGCCGAACTTCATCCTCTCGCCTCGCGCTGTGATTCCGCATACGAGAGCTTCTTTCGACCCATCATGCGATGCGATGCCGAACCCAAGTGGCTGCCTCTTCAACGGAAGACATGACCCGGCACGGGAAATCGCGTTCGATGCTCAAGTGCCGCTGCGTCAGAAGCGTGTGCATAGGCCCGTCCGTCAAAAGGACATCGCAGTAGCCTAACGCAGCGCCGGCATGATGAAAGTCGAATATGTCGTTGGCATTCAGCTTCTGCGTGCGATTCCAGCGTAGCGCCGCATGCAACAGAGCACCAACTTGCAGCGTGCGCAGAGCACGCCGACCGACTGGCTTCCGGACTGCTGCCCGTAGCAAGCCGAGACACTGCCTCGTGATTCCTTCCCGCTCATCTGCTGAAGGTTGGATGCCGAGGCCGAGCGACTTCACGGCCATGTCGTGCAGCACCTCGGCGGCGATCGGAGCTGCGAGTTCCAAGACACCATTAATCTCGTCGCGATAGACCTGCGCGAAGCTCTTCATCGACGGAGCGTGCGCCGCGTTGTCACGATTCAGCCGATCGGCAATGTCGACGAATGGCGAGGCGGGCGGCCAAGCGTCCCCGATGGTCTCAACCATCGTCGATAAAGAAACCTCCCAGAGGTGGTCGAAGAACGCCTTCTGAATGACGAGTCGCTCATCCTCTGGGAAGGCTGTGGCCACTGGATGCTGGACACCCAGGATGTACGGGACCTTGGTCCAGACCAAGTGTTCCAATGGATGAACGCTGTGCCCAACATTCGCATGGAGGAAATGCGCCACTTCCGTTGCCACGCGCGTCGGTTCGGGACTAAGCGTGATGCCGCAGCTCAGCTCGTCAATCAGTTCGGCCGTTGCACCCCGGGTTACTGGGTCCGACTGCTTCATTAGGGCGTGTTAACACTAATGGCGACGGCGACGATTGCGCCAGAAAATCTCCGACATGGAGATCACGCCCGAACAATTCGCTACCATTGAACACTGCCTGCCCAGGCAGCGTGGCAACGTCAGCCTGAGCAATCTGCAGGTGGTCAATGCGATCCTCTATGTGGCCGAACATGGTTGCAAGTGGCGCGGACTGCCCAAACGCTTCGGCAACTGGCACACGATTTACACGCGCATGAATCGCTGGACCAAAGCTGGCGTCCTGGATCGCATGTTCGAGGAGTTGCAGCGTGCGCAAGTCGTGCGTATCAGGATCGAAGCCGTCTCGCTGGACTCCACAAGCATCAAGGTCCATCCCGACGGCACAGGGGCACTAAAAAAAAGTCCGCAGTCCATCGGAAAGTCCCGAGGCGGATGGAACACCAAGATTCATATGGTTGCCGCGGATGCTCGAACGGCCGTGACGTTTTGCCTCTCGCCTGGGCAGGCGCACGACGCACCCGAAGGCCGGCGCCTGCTCAGCAGTCTTGGGCCGACCAGCAGACCGGTGCATTTGTTGATGGACCGTGCCTACGAAGGCAACGAGACACGGCAGCTGGCACTGGATCTGGGTTTCATTCCGGTGGTGCCACCAATGAAGACGCGGATCGAACCGTGGGACTACGACCGCGAGATGTACAAGCGCCGCAATGAGGTGGAGCGGTTGTTCCGTCGACTCAAAGGCTATCGCCGTATCTTCTCGCGGTTCGAGAAACTCGACCTCATGTTCCTGGGCTTCATCAGCTTCGTGCTCGTCGCTGATGGACTGAGGATGTGTTAACAGGCCCTAGTAAACGGCAGCGGATTTATCGAGCTTTGTTGGTTTTGCCCACCAGAGGTGGGTATAGGAAGTTCAACCGCCCTTTTTTGGCGAGTCTGGCGGGTAGGAAGCGGCCGCGCAAGCGCCGCTTTGGGCACAGATCGGGCACAGATCGGGGGTTCATGCGTGGGTTTTCGACATCGCGGGGCCGCGCAGCGGCTCAGTGCGTAGCC